>JAKPUV010000099.1 GCA_029554925.1 Candidatus Hydrogenedentota bacterium
CTGGAGGGCTGGCGGCCGAACGCCTGGCGGCCCGCGAAGCTGGGCGAGGCGGGTTTCGGCATCGCGCCGGACATCGCGCCGGTGCCGATGCGGGTGCCGGGCTCGGTGCAGCAGGCCCTGCTCGACGCGGGCATCCTCCCCGACTGGCGCGTCGGCCTGAACTCGCGCCTCTGCGAGTGGGTGGAGCACCGCCACTGGGTGCTGGAAACGATGCTGCCGCCGGTGGCCGCCGGGCTCGACGCCGTCCTGGAGGCGGACGGCCTGGACTATTCCGGATGGATTCTCGTGGACGGCAAAGAGGCCGCACGCTTCGAGGGCGCGCTGCTCCCGCACCGCTTCGACCTGGGCGCGGCGCTGTCCGACGGCGCGCCGCACCGGCTGTCCATCGTTTTCGAGGAGCCGCCGCGCGAGCAGGGGCAGTTCGGCTTCACCTCGCAGTCGCGCTTCTTCAAGCCGCGCTTCACCTACAGCTGGGACTGGTGCCCGCGCCTGGTGCCCGTGGGCGTGGGCGGCCCCCCGCGCCTGCTCACGGGAGGCTCGGCGCGCGTCTCCCTGCGGCGCGTCGCCGCGGACTATGACCACCACACCGGGCTCGGGACGGTGGCGGTCTCACTGGACGGCGCGGAGGCCGCCGCGCGCGCGCGCCTGCGCCTGCTCGACGGCGACACGGAGATCGCGGTGACGGAGACCGTCCCGCTGCGCCTGGAGGCGCTGAAGGTGGACCCGTGGCAGCCCAACCTGCATGGCACCCCGAAGACCTACACGGCGGAGATCACGGTTTGGGACGCCGCGGGGGACGAGTGCCTGCGCGAGACGCGCACCGTGGGCTTCCGGCGGGTGGAATGGAAGCCCTGCGAGGGCGCGCCCGACGGCGCTGCGCCGTGGCTGTGCGTGGTGAACGGCGAGCCGGTCTTTCTCGGCGGGGCCAACTGGGTGCCCGCCCGCCTCGCCCATCTCGACGCGACGGCGGAGGACCACGACCGGCTCGTGGGCCGCTACCGCGACATGGGCTGCACGGTCCTGCGCGTGTGGGGCGGCGCGGGGCTCGGCGACCGCTCCTTCTACGAGGCCTGCGACCGCGCCGGCATCTTCGTGTGGCAGGAGTTCCCCCTGTCGTCGTCGGGCATCGAGAACACGCCGCCGTCGGACCCGGAGGCGATCGCGCGGCTGGAGAAGATCGCCGTGTCCTACGCGCGGCGCCGGGCGAACCACCCGTCGCTCCTGCTGTGGTGCGGCGGCAACGAGCTGTACTACGGCCCCTCGCCCGACCACCCCGGCCCGCAGAAGCCCGTGGATCTGGAGCACCCCTGCATCGCCATGCTCGCCCGCGTCGTCACCGAGGAGGACCCCGGCCGGCGCTTCCTGACCGGGTCGCCCAGCGGGCCGGTGGACTACGCCCTGCCGGAGAACTGCGGCAGGGGCATCCACCACGACATCCACGGCCCCTGGGGCCAGGGCGGGGAGCCGGACCTGGAGAAATGGCGCGCCTACTGGGCCGCCGACGACGCGCTGTTCCGCTCGGAGGTGGGCTACCCCGGCGCGATGGACGCCGCGCAGATCTGGCGCTACGCCGGCGACTGCGCCTTCTGGCCGCCCCGCGGCGAGTACTGGATGCACACGGCGGCCTGGTGGACCCTGTGGAGCGAGGCGGCCAAGGCGGAGACCGCCAGCATGTCGCCCGAGGCCGCCTTCCTGAAGTACGTCGCCTTCACCCAGCGTCTTCAGGCCGAGGCCTACCGCATCGCCGCGCAGGCCTGCCGGAGCCGCTTCCCCCGCTGCGGCGGGTTCATTATCTGGATGGGCCACGACTGTTTCCCCTGCCCGTCGAACAACTCGGTCATTGACTGCGACGGCAACCTCAAGCCCGCCGCAAACGCCCTGCGCGCCGTCTTCCGCGGCGAAACGGAAGCCTGACCCCAGACGTCTGGACCTCCCTTTGGAGTGCGGCGGCAACGACGCCGCTTTGGCTTTCTGAGGAGGAGTCGCCGGGACGGGGCGGGGTGGATTGCCCCGGCCAAAGCGGTGTCGCCGCTGCGCTCTGCCACCGCACTCCAAATAATCGGAATGCCATCGTGCCGCGACAATCGCCCCGCTGGGGTCTCCGCCGGGCGCGCGTGTATACTACCCGGGCCGGAAGGCCGGCTTTGGAGGGTGATGCCATGTCCCGCCGCGTGCTGGGCGCCGTTGTCCTGTTTCTGGCCGTTGTTGCGCAGACCGTGCCGGGCGCGCGGGCGCAGGGGGCGGAACCGCCCGACCCGCGCCGGACCGCGTTGGAGGCCGAGATCGCGGGCAAGGGCTGGATCGTCTATGGCGCCCGCGGCGAAACCGGGACGTGGGACCTGTATCTCGTCCGGCCGGACGGCACCCACCGCCGCAACATCACGAACACCCCGGACTACGAGGAGGCCGCCCCGCGTTTCTCCCCCGACGGCACCCGGCTGCTCTACCGGCGGCTGGCGAAGGGCACGATGATCAACCACGACCAGTGGGGCTTCCAGGGGGAGCTGATGCTGGCGGATGGCGACGGCGCGAACGCGGCCCCCTTCGGCGGCGAGGGGGAATACCCGTGGGCGTCGTGGTCGCCCGACGGCACGCAGCTTGCCTGCCTCACCAAGAAGGGCATCGAGATTGTCTCCATCGCGGACAAGGCGGTGGTCCGCAAGCTCCCGCGCCAGGGCATCTACCAGCAGCTCTTCTGGTCGCCCGACGGCAAATGGTTCTGCGGCACGGGCAACCACGGGGGGGAATCGTGGACCGTGGTCCGCATGAACGCCGAAACCGGCGAGGTGAACCCCGTGCGCTCCTTCCAGAACTGCACCCCGGACTGGTTTCCCGACAGCGCCCGCATCCTGCTGTCGTCGCGGCCGGCCAACCAGCCGAACGGCTACGGATGGACGCAGTTGTGGGCCGTCTCGGGCGACGGCGCGGACCAGCGGCTGGTCTACGGCCAGGACGGGTTCCACCTCTACGGCGGCGCGGTGTCGCCGGACGGAAAGTACATTCTTTTCACCAACGGAAAACGCGACGGCAACGGTTCGGAGGAGAACGGCGCGACGCTTTGCCTGATGCGGGCGGCGGACGCGCCGGCCATCGGCGGGCCCAGCCCGGACCTCCGCGCGCTCCATCCCGACACCAAGGACGCCATGGTCCTTCGGCTGGGCGAGGTGTGGGAGCCGCACTGGACCTATGCGGAGATTGTCCGGGACGGCGCGGCAAAAACGGGAGAGTAATCGTGCGGTTCAAGGGATCGGTTTTGGGAGGCGCGGCGGCGGTCGCCGCGCTGTGCCTGCTGGCGGGCTGCGGCGGAAAGCCGTCCACCGGCGAGGACGCCTTCGTCACGACGCGGGGCAGCGTGGAGGTGACGGCGGAGCTCGTGGAGATCCGGGGCGAATTCGCCAACCGGGCGGACTACGACTACGCCTTCATCATGAAGTACAACGTGCTGAAGACGCACCGGGGCGAGGTCCCGCCGGGGCCCCTCTATGTCGGCCACTACAACCCCGAGAAGCCGCGCGACCGCGTGAAGGACGCGCGCGTGGAGGACGTCGGCGGCACGCTCCAGGCCTTCAAGGCGGGCGACGTCCACCGCATGGCCCTGGAAGTCCCCATTGACGACTTCTTCATGGGCGGCATCATCAACCG
>JAKPUV010000807.1 GCA_029554925.1 Candidatus Hydrogenedentota bacterium
TACAACTACGAGGCGTCCATGAGCTTCTACGGCCCCCTCATGGAGGACTGGTTCTACACGCAGTTCACGCGCCTCATGAGCAAAGCCGAGGCCGCGCCCGACCCGCCGGCCGCCGAGCCGCAGGCGCGCGAGGACCTGCCCGGCGGGGCCGTGCTGCTGCGTCTCGCGGGGGGTCCGAAAACCGTCGGCGAGGCGCGGGGCCGCGTCTTCGCGGACACCCTGAAACAGCGCTGGCTGGAGCGGGTGGAGCGGCCCGTGAAGGCGGGCGAATGGACGCCGCCGAAGAGCCTCTGGGCGAAATTCCCCGCGTTCATGGACCCGTCCACGCTGATGCTGCCCGTCTTGGGCATGGCCGCGCGCCGTCCCCTCAAGGGCACCCCGGACACCGCCTTCCTGGAGATGGCCGGGCTGGCCCAGGGCGCGGGCCTGCCCTTTGACGCCGTGTGGCTCCTCCAGGCCGCCCCCCTCTTCTCCCGCCTGGAGGCCAAGTCACCGCTCTTCACCGCGCCCCTGTGCACCATGGCCGCCGCCACGGGCATCCCCGCGGGCGCGGACGACCTGCTGGTGGCCCGCAACCTCGACTGGCCCTGGGGCGACGAGCTGCCCGTGGTCTCGGTGGTGAAACCGGACACGGGCCTCGCCTATGTGCAGATCGGCTTCCCGTGGAACGCCGGGGTCTTCTCGGGCATGAACGAGGCGGGGCTGGTGCTCTGCATGGAGCGCCTGCCCCACGTCACCCCCGGCGCGGAGACCCTGGACGGCCCGCCGGTGGAACTGATCCTGCGCGACATGCTCCAGTCCGTGGACAAGCCGGACACCGCCGTGGCCAACCTCCAGGCCCTCGCGCATGTGCGCGGGGTCCATGTGCTGGTGGCGGGCTTCAACGGCAAGAAGGCCGCCGCCGCCGTGGTGGAGTTCGGCCCAACCGTCACGGTGCGCCGCTCGGAGACCAACGGGCTGCTGTCCGGCGTGGACCCGCTGTCCGCCGCCGCCGCTCCGGACGACGCCGCGCGCTATGCCCGCTTCGCCGCCCTGGCCGAGGGCAAGCGCATCATCGGCGACCGCGAAATGCAGCGGATCCTCGGGGACTCCGACGAGAACGCGCCGGAGGCCGCCCGGATTTGGAGCGCCGCCACGCGGCACAGCGCCGTGTTCATCCCGAAGTCCGGAAAGGTGCAAGTGGCCTTCCCGGATGAAAACGGCCGCCCCGGCCCCTACACAACCGTCTCGTTGAAGGACTAGCCCCATGAGCGACGTTCTTAGAAGCTTCACCACGGGAACCAGCGTGCGGAAACGCCGCCGCGAACTGCGCCGGCGCGCCGGACGCTTCGGCGGCTGGGTGCTTTTCGCCGCCGCCGCCCTGCTCGTTGCGGCGTGGTGGACCACCCG
>JAKPUV010000180.1 GCA_029554925.1 Candidatus Hydrogenedentota bacterium
ACGGGCGTTTCCGCCGCGCGCGCCTTCATGAAGACATGCAGCAGCAGCCGGGTGTCGTTCCGTGCGGGGAGGTCCAGCATCCTGCGGCAGAGCCGCATGTAGCCGAACTCGCAGCGGTGGGGATAGGCGAGGCTGAACTCCTCCTCCTCCGGCCAGCCGCGGCGCCGCCGCAGCGTCTCCAGGGCGGTGTCCGGATCGTCCAGCGCCGAGTCCACCTCGCGCTGGGCGGCCACCACCGACGCGACATAACTCCTGCCGCACCAGGCGTATTTCAGGGCGCCCTCGGCCAGCCCGCATGCCAGATAGGCCCTGCGGGGAAGCGGCGGGCACACATCGGACAGCAGCCGGGGCATCACCTGCGTGTCCACATGGTCCCACATGACCGCGCCCAGCCATCCCGGAAGCAGGCGCGGCCGGCCCACCAGGTCGTAGCGCTGCCGCATGAACGCCATCCGCATCCACCGCCGGCCCTGCTCCGGGTCCTGCAGAACCGGTTCGGGAAGGCTCTCCAGAAAGGTGCGGGCCTGGTCGCGGGTGACCCGCCGCAGGTCAAAGACGGGCGGTTCCCCCGTCTTTCCAGTCAGACCGAGCCACCCCAGCACCGCGGGGGACGCGTCGTTGTGCAGGAAATCCAGGTAGTCCGGCTCCACATGGAAGCGCCGGTCATAGCGCATCACCCGGATGAGCCGTCCGACGGCGTCGCCCCGCGCCGCCGCCCCCACCACCGCGTCGGCGGCCATCAGGTACAGCGCGTGCTCCGTGACGCTGGTCATGCGCGGCAGGATGGTGTCCTCGCCGGGCGAGGTGTGCGCGGCCACCTCCTCCACCGGCGGCCAGGGCAGCGGCCCCCCGGCAAGCAGCGTGTCCAGCGCCTCCAGGTTTCCCCGGCACTCCTCAAGCTGGTGCAGATGCAGGAGGGGCCTCTCCAGCAGGCACCCGCGCGGGTTCGTCACCCATCCGGTGGACACTTTACGGTAAGTGCGGGGCTCGCCGGAGTCAAACGCCGCCGCCGCCCCCCGCTGGAACTCCCGCCACGCCTCCATGCGCGGATCGGCGTGGATGTCCGGATGCTTCCAATGCAGCCACACCCAGAAATCCGCGTCGCGGAGGGGGTGGGAGTAGGCCGCCGCAAACGGGTCCGGCGGCGGCGGAGCGTCCGGGTCCGTAGGCCGGTCCACCGGAAGCTCCGCGTTCCATCGCGCCATCTCCTCCGGCGTGGCCGCCGGGCGGAAAAGCCCCACGCACGCCACCGCCCCCCAGAGCGCCGAAACCGCCGCAAGCGCCATTATTGCGGACAGCCCCCGCCGCACCAGCGGGAGAAGCCGGCCCCGGCCCCGCGCGCGCCTCCATTCCCCGCCGCGCATTTCTGGAACTGCGTCCTGCATCCTGTCCTGCATGCCCACCTGTGAGAATCTCCCGGGTTGCTCCCGCCCCGGGACCGGTTTTCCGGACGCCGCGCACCGCGCACCGCGCCGTGTCCCCCGCCACCGCCCCGTGGGCTTCCCCCTAAGAGAGTCCCGACAGCCGCCCTTTCTTACAGCACCCCGCATCAGGGACCGGCGGAACCGTCACGCGCCCGCGCTCCGCGCGGGAAAAGGGTAAAGGACAACAGGGCAAAGGGCAACAGGGACACAGCACAAAGCGCTACGGAGTTCGCAACAACCGAAACCCGAAGCTCACGAACCGGCAGTCCGGAACGCTGAAGCCACGAAAAGCGGCGCGGCAGAATCCCGGCTGAATGCTCCATGAACCGCCGCGCAGCACCCGGTATGGGTATTTCTGCTTTGGCCCAAACCATCCCGCCTCCATTTGCGGGGTGTCCCAGGCAGTGCCATCCGCCGGAGACCCTTGATAACTGTCGTGAAACCAGTCCTGGCACCATTCCCACACGTTGCCGTGCATGTCGTGCAGCCCCCAGGGATTCGCGGGAAAGCTGCCCGCCGGGGTTGTCTTCTCCCGATAGAGGCCCTTCTTGCCCGGCCCGTAGGTGTAATTGCCATCGTAGTTGGCCTGGTCGGTCGAGATCGTTTCCCCGAAGTGGAAGGGGGTGATGGTGCCCGCCCGGCAGGCGTATTCCCACGCCGCCTCGCTTGGAAGGGAATACACCCCCTCCCCCAGGAGGTTCAGTCGCGCGAGATACTCCTGGCAGTCGTCCCAGGACACCGTTTCCACGGGAAGACGGTCGTCTCCGGTGAATCGGGAGGGGTTGCTCCCCATGACCCTCTTCCACTCCGCCTGTGTCACCGCGTATTTGCCCATCCAGAAACCCCGGGCAAAGGTCACCAGGTGCTGAGGCCCCTCGTTGCTCGCCCGCCCCGGCTCCGCCCCCGGGCTGCCCATCATGAATTTGCCCGGCGGGCACCAGCAGAATTCGATGCCCGCGAAGCTGCGCTCCTCTCCGGGGGCGGGTTCGGAGGCGCGTTTCGGGGGCGACGGGGCGGGGGCCTCCCTCTTCTCCGGCGGGCACACGCGCCCGCTGAGTTCGGGGACTTGGCCCGCGGGAAGCCAGGTGTCCATGCCCGGCCGCCACACCTCCGTCTCGGTGGTGATGCGCGCGGTCAGTTCGTCCAGCGGCACGGGCCCCGCCGTGCGGTCGCCATCGGCGTAGTGCCATCCGGGCGCTTCCCGGCGCGGGGCCGCGGCGGCCGGCCGGTGCCTCCTCGCCGGCGGCACGGCGCCGGGTTCCGGCGCCCCGCCCGCCGCCGGGGCCGCCCCCAGCACCTCGAACACCCGGCCCACGAGGCTGCGCACATGGCCCGCCAGGGGCGGCGTGAGCGCGTCGAGCCAGTGCTTGTTGACCAGATGGAATTTCAGGTCCCCCTCGGGTGAGACATTCTCCACCCCGAACGGGATCAGCGGTAGACGGACGTTCGAGGCCAGGGTGACCTCCTGCTGCACGAACTCCGAGGTGTTGGCATTGTTGGAAAACACCAGCACCATCAGCCGACTCGCCTCAATGGCCGGGGGGATGTGCGCCGGCCACTTGCCCCCGGCGGGGATGTCGCGCGGGGCGATCCAGCAGCGGACCCCCTCGGCCTCCAGAAAGTGGCAGATCGTGTCCGCCGTCGTCTTGTCCGCATGCGCGTAGCTGATGAACACGTCGTGTTGGGCGTCCATGACCGTCATGCTCCTTTCTCATTTCACCGGCGCGCCGCAGGCGGTGCAGAACTTCGCGCCGGGGCCGAGGGGTGCGCCGCACTGGGCGCAGAAGGAGCCCCTGTCGGCGACGGCGGCGGGGAGGGCGGCTTCGGGGCAGCGTCGCCGGATGGCTTCGGCGATGAGGGCCATGACCCTGTCGTCGAGCTTGGACTGCTGGATGAGCCCCCAAATCTGGGTGAGAAGGACGGGCCAGGCGACGAAGAGCATGACCACCGTGGGGAGGGCCTGCTGGCCGAAGATGCCGACGGAGGCCTCGGCGAAGACGAGGCCGGGGGCGCGGGGGCTGAGGCTGAGTTTG
>JAKPUV010000275.1 GCA_029554925.1 Candidatus Hydrogenedentota bacterium
CGCAGTTCGAGGAGTTCGAGCTGCAACGCATAAACAAGGAAGACCAGACAGTCGAGGTCTACTCGGAGCGTTATGGCCGCACATTTGTCATCCAGAAAAAGTAGTGAACAATCGTTCTGCAACGCGAGGCACGCCCACCGGACATGGTGTCCGGAACCGCGGGAGGATGAGACCGTAATGTTTACAAGAAGCTCACGGAAAAACATGCTGGGTTGGATCGCGGCGCTGCTGCTGCTGGCCGTCGCGCCGGTGACGGCCCAGGAGGCGTCCGACGCGGGGCTTCAGGCGTCCAGCCCGCCCGTGGAGGAGGCGCAGGCGGCCCCGGAGGCGGCCCCTGCGGTTTCCGCGGCGGCCCCCGCCGAGACGGGGGTCTCCGAGGCGGAGCAGTACTACCGCCGGGGCGTTGAACTCTACAAGCAGGACCTCTACCGTGAGGCTCTGACCGAGTTTAACCGGGCGCTGGCGCTCGATCCGGGGCATGCGGAGGCCAAGAAGTTCCAGGAAAAGGCCAACGCGCGGCTTCAGCAGACCCTGGTCGGCGAGACCGGGGCCGCCGCCGCCCCCGCGTTCGAGTCCATTGACCCCGAGACAATCCGCCAGCAGGGCGAGACGGTCCAGCTTTCCTCCGACGAGGTGCGCCGCCAGCGCGTGGACAAACTGCTGTCCGACGCCATCCTGTACATGGAGGCGGGCCGCTACGCGACGGCCGTGGAGATTTACAGCAACGCCCTCCTGATCGACCCCAACAATCCGGCGGCCAAGGACGGGCTGCACAAGGCGACGATTGCCGCCCACGGGGCCGAGGGCGACCTTTCCAAGAAGCAGGTGGACGAGGACCGCGCGATGATCCACAACTTCATCGAGCGGTCCAAGCGCCTGCCCGAGGGCGCGGACGCGCGGGGCATCAAGCCCTACCGGTTCTCAGTGCCCGAAATCGCCGAGGAAAGTTCGCAGGAGAAGGAGAAGGGCGTCATCGAGAAGATTCTCGAATCCCCGGTGAGCCTGGAGTTCGAGGACATCCACATCAGCGAGATCGCTGCGTTCGTCTCCGACAGCTGGGAAGTCAACATCGTGATTGACAGTCGCGCCGTCGAGCCGCCCAAGCAGGCCCAGCCGCAGCAGGCGGCGGCCGCGGCTCCCGGAGGGCCTCCCGGAATGCCGGGTGCCTTCCCGCCCCCCGGCGGCGGCGGCGCGCCGTTCCCCGGCGGGGGCGCTCCGCAGCCCGCGCCTCAGTTCGGCGGCCTTCAGGGCGCGGGCAACCGCCCCGGCCAGCCTGCG
>JAKPUV010000298.1 GCA_029554925.1 Candidatus Hydrogenedentota bacterium
ACCGCCGCCGCCCTGCTCCACGCGGGGGCGGTGGAGATTCTCGCCGTGCCGACCGTTGAGGGTGCCCTTGCCGCGCATGGGGAACGCCCGGGCGCGCTGCTCTACGGCGAGCGCGGCGGCCTGCCCCCGGAGGGCTTTGACCACGGCAACAGCCCCGCCGAGGCGCACCATGCCGCGGGGCGCCGCGTGGTCTTCACCACCACCACGGGCGCGGGCCGCCTGAGCCAGTGCGCGGGCGCCGGGGCCGTGCTCATGGGCACCGTGGTCAACGCTTCGGCCGCCGTGGAGGCCGTGTGCCGGCTGGCGGGTCCGGACGGCGAGGTGGTCTTCATTCCCGCGGGGCTCATGGACGACCCCGCCTTCGACGCGCAGGAGGACCGCGCCGCCGCCGTGTTCCTGCTGGAGCGCCTGCGGAGGGAGCGCCCGGACGTGGAAATCGGCGAGGGGCGGGGCCTGCATGCCGGCTATGCCGCGCGCCTGGCGGAGGAGGGGATTATGCGGCTCTTTGAGACGGCCCCCCACGCGGAGAAACTCCGCCGGATCCACCTGGAGTCCGACATTCCCCTCTGCGCCGACCCTGACCGCTATCCCGCCGTTCCGTTGGCGGCGGCGTTTTCGCCGGAGGGGGTGCTTCTCCGGCGGGCCTGACGGCGCCTACCCGGGGAAATACATGGCCATGGCGAACTCCGTGGCGAAGTCGGGGTCCGTGCTGAGGTCCACATGGCGGACGGCGCGGGCGAGGGCGTCCAAGCGGGCGTCGTCGGCGCGCGAGAGGAGCGCCCGCTTGGCCCCGGCCAGGGAGGTGTTGCCCGCGTAGTGCACGCGGCGGCCGGGCACCTCGGCGGGCAGGAGCCCGACGCGCAGGGCGTTTTCGCGGCGGATGTACTGGCCGAATCCCCCGGCGAGCAGCACCCGGTCCACGTCGTCGAGGGCCAGCCCGGCCTGCCGCAGCAGGATGAGGATGCCGGCGCGGATCGCGCCCGCGGCGAGCTGCAGCTCGCGCACGTCGCGCTGCGTGAGGCCGAAGGGGTGTTCCGGCGCGCCGCCGAGCACGAAGAGCGGGCCGTCGTCCGGGGTGCGCGCCACGCGCGCCGCAACGGCGCCGGGAACGCCCGGAGGCAGCTCCTCCGGCCCGGCGAGCCGTCCGTCCGGGGAGAGGAGCCCCGCGGCGAGCAGCTGCCCGCAGAGGTCCAGCAGGCCGCTGCCGCAGAGGCCCCTGGGGGGGCCGCCGCCGATGACGGAGAACACCGGGTTCTTCCCGAGGACCACCTTTTCGATGGCGCCATGGGCGGCCCGCATGCCGCAGGAGATGCGCGCCCCCTCGAAGGCGGGGCCGGCGGCGGTGCTGGCGGCGTGCAGGGCGCCGTTGTTGGCGAGCACCAGCTCGCCGTTGGTGCCGATGTCTATGAGGAGGCTGACGCCCGGGAGGGCGTCGAGTCCGGCGGCGAGGATGCCCGCGACGGTGTCGCCGCCGACAAAGCCGCCGATGACGGGAAAGAGGCGCAGCTCGGCGTCGGGGTGGGCGGGCAGGCCGAGGTCGCGCGCGCGCAGGCGGGGGCCGTTTCCGAAGGCGGGCGTGAAGGGCACGCAACCGAGGGGGGACGGGTCCACGCCGCAGAGCAGGCTCTCCATGGTCGTGTTGCCCGCCGCCGCCAGGGCGTGGACATGGTCCGTGGAGACGCCCGCGTCGAGGCACAGTTCTCGGATCATCTCGGCGATGACGGCGCAGACCGCCCGCCGCATCTCGCCGAGCTCCTCCCGGCCGCGCCCCGCGCGGGCAATGCGGGAGAGCACGTCGTCGCCCCAGACGGTCTGGGGGTTCATGGCGGCGGCGACGCCGCGGTCCGACCCGTCGCGCAGGTCCACCAGCGCGGCGGCGAGGGTCGTGGTGCCGACATCCACCGCCACGCCGCAGCTGGGCGCGTCGGCCGTGCGGCCGTGGAAGGCCAGCAGGCGGCTGTCGCGGAAGACGGCGGTGCCGGCATAGTCCCCGGCGCGCAGGCCCGCGGTGAGCCGGTTGAGCGCTTCGGGCCCCGCGGCCAGGGGCGGGGCCGCCCTGTCGAGCGCGCCGGCCGCGCGGAGGGCGGCGTCCAGGCGGGGCAGGTCGGGCAGGCCGTCCTCGAGCGAGGGCGGCGGCATGCGGACGGCGGCCTGCCGGACCACCGGATCGGCGGTGCCTTCGCGCGCGGCGTCGTGGCCGGTGACAATCTGGTGGCCTCCACCGAAGAGCGAGCTGGCGGGGAGATGGATGCGGAGATCGGCCGAGGCGTTGTGGCGGCAGAGCAGCCGCCATCCGGCCTCAAGCTCCTCCAGGGAAAGGGTCTTCAGTTCCACGGGGAGCGGATCGGGGGCCGGGTCGAGCAGGGCGCGGCACTTGCCGCAGGACCCCGCGCCGCCGCAGGGCGTGTTCACGGCGAACCCCGCGAGGGCCGCCGCCTCCAGCAACGGCGTGCCGGGGCGCGTCTCCACGGCGCGTCCAGAAGGGTCGAACGTGATCCTGGCGTGGCGGGCGTCCAACGGAAGGGGCCTCCGGCGGGGCCGCCGCGCGCCCCGCGCGCCCCCACTATATCGCGCCGCGCCGCCGGGTTCAAGGCCGCCGCGTTGATGGACGGGCAACAGTCATGACACAATGAAGGCGCGCCCCGCAGAACCGGGGCGCGCAGGAGTGACCGCCATGCATCTCACCGCGCTTCTTCTCGCCGCCGCCTTTCTCCCTGCCGCCGCGGAGCTTGCCCCCGTGGAGTCCCTCGGCCGGCCCTGCACCCCGCTGCATTTCCTCGGCGGCGCGGCCGTGCGCGACACGGCGGCCAACATTGACTACGTAGCCCTGGCCGCCGCCAGCGAGGCGGATCCGATGAGCCTTGTTTTCATCGATCCCGCGACGGGCGACGTGCGCGTGGCGCAGGCGCCGTCGGGGTCCGGGGCGTGGGCCGTCGCGCAGATTCCGGGAACAAACCAGGTGGCCGTCGGCACGTATTTCAACGGCAGGGTGCTGGTTTTCGACATGACCTCCGGGACCTTTGTGAAGGAGATTCCGCTGGAGGGCCAGTCGTGCGTGTGGAACTTCGCCGCGGGGGCGGACAACCGCCTTTATTTCGGCACCTACCCGGGCGGGGTGCTCTGCGCGCTGAATCCGGCCGACCTGTCGGTGGAGGTGCTGGGCGCGGGCGCGCCGCCGAACACCTCGCTGCGGCGCGTGTCGGCCCTGCCCGACGGCCGCATCCTGTGCGCTTATGACAAGGAGGCCCCGGCGGTCCGCGTGTTCAACCCGGCGGACAAGGCCTTCTCCGAGGCGCCCGCATCGCTGGCGGGGGTTCCGGGGGGAGTCCTGTGGAACGGGTTTTTCGTGTCGGGAAACCGCTTCTTCGACGCCTCCCTCGCGGAGGTGAAGCCGCCGTTCCCCGCGCCGTCGGCCGATGCCGGGCCGTGGGCGGTGATTGAGGAGGCCACCACGGCGTCCGTCCTCTGGGTTCAGCGGGGGGACGCGTTCCTTCGTGTCCAGGCGGGCGAGTCCGTGCTGGCTCCCGTGGCCGAGGCGCCCCTTCGGGGCGGGCGCTTCGTGGCGGGGCTGCCCTCGGGCGAGGTCTTCGGCATCCGGGGCCGCGAATATTTCGCCTTTGGCCCGGGCAGCCTTTCCATGCAGCGCAGGAATGTGAACGTCAAGGGCACGCCCCGTCCGCCGCTCTTTCTGGCGCCGGACAACGAGATGAGCCAGGTCTGGGGCGCGCCCCTCTTCGGCCCCAGTCTCTTCGTGATGACGCCCGACACCAAAACCTTCACCGTCACCGACAAGGCGGTGGACGCCGAGGGCGCGGTCAACGCGCTGGTGATTGTCAGGGGCATGGTGTACGGGGTCTGCCACCCCCAGGGCGACATTTTCCGGCTGGACCCCAACCTGCCCTGGGAACAGTATGAGCGCAAGAATCCCGTCACCATTGCGTCGCTCGCCGCGCGCGGCTACACACACCCGAGGGGCGGCCTTTTCATGGGGCCCGACGGCAAGCTGTATTCCGGCTGGGCCGCCAAGCCCGGCACCCGCGGCGGCGCCGTCGCCGTCACCGACCCGGAGACGGGCGAGACCGAACTGCTGGAGAACCCCTTCGGGCGGCAGGCCGTCGCCGGGCTTGCCATGGACGAGACGGTGATCTTCGTGGGCACGAGCCTTGAGCCGGGCGACACGCCCGGACAGGGCGGCGCCGCCCCGCAGCTCGGGGTGATGGGCCGGGACACCCGGCTGCCCTACAAGAATTTCCCCTTCGAGAGCGCCATGTCCGTGAGCCGCCTGAGCCGCAACGGCCCCGTGCCCCGGCTTGCCTTCACCGTGGACAACACGTTCCGGATGCTGGACACGTCCTCCCTGGAACTGGTCCCCGCGCCGGAGACGCCCTACCCGCCCGTCACGGGGGCGGCCATCATCGCCGCGGGCAGCCCCTACTTCTTCTACCCCTCGGACCAGTCGGTCATCCGGGTGGACGCGACAACCGGCGCCTTCGAGACCATTGCGGAACTGCCCGGCAAGATCGGCGCGTTCACCGGCTTCTTCGCGGGCGACCTTTTTGCCGCCTGCGGCGCTGAGGTCTACGGCATCGACATCACGCGCTGACGGCGCGCCCAAGTCCGGACAAAGAACGCCGCCCCCGCCGCAGTGCGCGTCGGGGGCGGCGCGTGTTTTCCGTCAGAACGGCGCGGGGGCTCAGGCCAGCGGATCGCCGGCCCCGCCGAAAAGCAGATTGCCCAGGAAGCCGAAGATGCCGCCAAGCACCAGCTCGACAAAGAAGGCGACCATGTAACCGATCACTGTCGTCGCAAGATCTGCACCCATTGGAAAGTCCTTTCTGTCAGCGCGTCAGGCCGTGCCTGGGCGCGTTGGTTTGTTGCCACTGCGCGGAGACGTTGTCCCGTCACGCGCCCAGACCGAGGGCCCCGGTGATCAGCCCGGTCAGCAGCCCGATCACGTACTCCGTGAGGAAGCCCGCCAGCAGATCGAAGAGGCCTGTGAAAAATGCAGTCAACACCATGATCACGTCTCCTTTTCTTGGTTCATCCGGCACGGCCCGCGCGCACGCGGCGCGAACCGCAATCCCAACCTTGACCCACAACACTCTTCCGTGGAGGGTCTGGCCCTCCCGGACGGCCAAAGTTTATCACACTATTTACCACTGTGCAATGTTTCTCCGCGGTGGCGCGGCGCCGACCCGTCCCGGAGAAAGACGGCCTACACCATACCGTCCGCCCGAGAACCGGGCGCGCCGTCCCGGCCGCGATGCGTCCGGGCTAGACTGCAACCGACATGCCGGCAACGGCGCTCAACGCGGCGGGCCCGCCGCGCCACCGGCTGGAGTAGAGCAGGTTCCGGGCCAATTTGTCTCCCGACGGCCCCGGCTTGGACCGGCCCATCGGAGGCTCCTGCATATCCTGTGCATTTGCAACGAGTTGAGGGGGGAGAGGGGTCCGCGCAGAGTGGGCCGACACGGCGCGCTCGCGCGTCCCGCACGCATGCGAAACCTTCCCTGAGGTAGGATGCCCTGCGGGAACGTACCGGCATGAAGGACGGCGCGGTGAAGACGGGGGATGCATCCGCCCCGTGCATTGCGCCGCGCGCCTTCCGCGGAGTATTGTTCTGGCATGGGATGGACACCGCCGAAGCCTTTTGAGTGGAACCACTGCGGCAC
>JAKPUV010000302.1 GCA_029554925.1 Candidatus Hydrogenedentota bacterium
ACGCCCACGAGGTAGCCGAGGGGCTTGCCCTTCTTGAGGTTCTTGTCAAAGGTCATCGGAATCTCGGCCCAGCCGAACATGATGTTCGACAGGCCGCGGCCGAACTTGGTCAGGGACTTCTCCAGCCCCGTCGGCTTCGGCAGGTCCACGTCCGGATCATAGGACTGGGCCTGGACCGGCGCGACCGACGCGAAGACCGCAGCCACCAGGGCCGCCACAATGACCAGCGTGCTCACTCGTTTCAGATTCACAGCGCACACCCTCCAGAAGGGTTCAAACGCCCCGGGTTTCATCCTGACACGCGTTCAGTGTATCATAGGGCGGTCCGGTTGTCAATAGTTTATAAGCGGCGGTCCGGGGACAAAACGCGCCCCCGCCGCCCGGGGCCGGACGGACCCAACACGCGGGAGTTGGCCATGACAAACGAAGCCTACCGAAGCGCCCTCCGGACGCTGTGGCGCAGGGCGCCCTGGATCCTCGGCGTCACCGCCCTGGCCGCCCTGGCCGCCGTCGGCAAGGAGCTCCTCTTTCCGCCGCAGTTCGCCGCGGAGCAGATGCTCATGGTCAGCGGCCTGCCCGCCGGGGGCGAGGCCGTCGCGCTGGTGCCCCAGCCGCTGAGCCCCAAGGCCTACGAGTACATGCTCAAGAGCGCGGCGGTGCTGGGAAAGGCCATCGAGCAACTGCAGAAAGACGGCGTCTTCGGCGGGGACGGCCCCCCGGCCATTGAGGACTTCTCCGCCCTGCTCTCCGTGAAGACGGAGATTGTGGACGAGACCAGCCGCCCGGTGAACTACTCCCCCCTGATCCGCATTTCGGCGTGCGGGGAGACGGCGGAGCAGGCGGTGGCCATCGTGAACACCTGGGCCCAGACGGCCACCGAGGTGGCCCAGCGGGCCTCCTCCGTCTCCCTGAGCGCCCCGGCGCTCATGCTCACGCGGAACAAGGAGGAGTACGAGAAGGAGGTGGAGGCGGTCTGGAAACTGCAGGCGGAGGAGCAGGCAAAGTGGAACACGGACGTCCTGCAGCGCACCCTGAGCAACCGGGTGGACCTGCTGAACGAGCTGGAGTACAACCGCAACGAGGGGCGGCGCAAGCTGGAAATCGCCCGGAAACGCCTGGGCGAGATCGCCGGGGAGCTGGGCGCGCGCCTGGAGGCGCAGAGCGGCGAGTATTCGGGCGAGGCGGACACCCTGCGCGCCGAAATGGCCCGGGAACTGGGCGAGAACAACCTGGACGCCCTCGCCCTGCAGATGGGGCGGGAGCTTGACCTGGTGCACTCCCTGGAGACCCAGCAGCTCGACCTGACCCGCGAGATCAAGGGCACGGAGGAGCGTCTGGCGAAGGTGCGCGAGGCGCTGGAAAAGGAGCCGCGGTTCCTGGAACTGGGCCGCGCGCCCTCGGAGACGGCCTGGTGGATTTCCGGCGCGGAGAATCCCAAGGCCCTGTCGGACCTTCAGGGGAAGGTGATGGTCTCGCAGGAGGTCAACACGGCCCATCAGGAGCTGAAGAAGGAGGAGAACGAGGCCGTGGCCACCCTCGCCCAGAAGCAGGCGGAGCTGTCGGTCATCGGCGGCCAGCTCGAGACGGCAAGAACCAGGCACGAGGGGTTCAAGGCGCTCTTTGCCGAGCACAAGATGAAGCAGGCGCGCCTGTCCAACAACCTGGACATCGCCGAGAAGCTGTACTCGAACCTGCGCACGGACGAGAAGACCTTCCTGATCCAGGAGGAGCGGGAGCGGTCCCTGGAGGCGAAGAGCCTGGAGGCCGAACTGGCGGAGATGGACCGGCAGATCGAGACGGCGAAGGCCGAAATCGCCGACCTGCAGCGGAATCTTGCGGAGCACACGGTGGAGCAGATCCGCCTCAAGACGCTCGAATCCCAGGCCACCTCCATCTTCAACGACATCGCCCGCACGGAGCGCCAGACCCTGGCCGCCCTCGGCGTGGCCTCAGGTGCGGAGGGCCAGGACCGGCCCGTGGGACTGAACCGGATGACCACCGAAACCTACGCCACGGAGGACAGGGGCCTTCTCGGGAAGAAGGGCCGCGTCCTGCTGGTTACCGTGCTGGCGTTCATGCTGTCCGCCGCCTACGCCTACCTGAAACACGACGGCCTGCCCAGGTTCCGCGCCTGGATGGAGGCCTTTGAGGCCGCGGACAAACGGAAAGGGAAGTGATGCTGCGCGTCGGACTCATCGGATACGGGTACTGGGGCCCCAACCTCGCCCGAAACTTCAACATGCACGCCGGATGCACCCTGGTCCGCGTCGCGGACATGCTGGAAAAACGGCGGAAGCTCGTGGAGAAGTCCTACCCCGCCGTGGACGTGGTGGACGACCCCGCCCGGATCACCCGGGCGGACGACATTGACGTCGTCGTCGTTGCCACGCCGGTCTTCACCCACTACGATTTGGCGAAGGACGCGCTCCTGCACGGGAAGCACGT
>JAKPUV010000310.1 GCA_029554925.1 Candidatus Hydrogenedentota bacterium
CTGCGCGGCCCCTGCAGGGACATGAGGTCAAACAGCGGCTCGTCCAGGGACGAGGTGACCCGCCAGAAGGTCCGGGGACTCCGGACGTCCACAAAGCAGTGGATCAATCCCTCGTTGTCCGAGCAGGCGAACAGGGCCCCCGAGGGGCGCAGCGGGCGTTTCAGCAGGGCATGCCCCGCGAACGGGTCCGGCAGCTCCCCGGAGTCCGGCGCCTCCGTCCGGCAGCGGGCGGCGGTCAGCAGGCGCCGCCTGCGGACATCCTTGGCGAGGGCGATGAGGAAGAACCAGGCCAGTCCGCCCACGGCCAGAATCCCCAGGGCCCACGCTCCCGCGCGGACCCATCCGTCGTTGTCGGCGGCGGCGCCGTAGCAGAGCACTGCGGCGGCCTCGGCGAGCAGCACGCCGTACACGGCGAGCATCCCCGCCGACACGGCCGTGGCCGCGCGGGGCAGGGTGTAGTAGCACACCGCCCGCTCGGCCGGCGAGATCCGGTCCTCTGTCTGCTCCACATACGGCATGCCCCCATTCTCCACTTCCCCCCCGGGGGAGTCAAACGTCCGGTCATGGGGAAAGGCGGACGCGCCGGGGTGTATACTCACCCCCGGTCCGGGGCGGACGGGAATCTGCGCGGCTTTCCGGGCGTTTGGAGAAATAGTGTCCTACACGAGTATACACACGCCAAGGAGGTACACTTTATGAACACCGGCGCCAGGCTTGTCGTTTCTGCCGTGGACCGTCCCCGCCTGACCGTGTTTTCCATCGGCGCGCTCACCCTGGCACTGGTGGTGGCCGCCGCGCTGCCGACCCTGTTCCCGGGGGCGTTCCCGTTCCTGAGCGGCGTGCGGGTGGACACGGACCCGGAGAACATGCTGAGCGCCGAGGAGCCCGCCCGGGTCTTCCACAACGACATGAAGCGGGTCTTCGACCTCAACGAGATCGTGGTGCTGGGCGTGGTCAACGAGTCGCACCCGGACGGCGTGTTCAATCCGGAGAGCCTGGGCCGGGTGCATGCGCTGGCGGAGTACGCCAAGACCCTCCACGGGGCGGCCATCGGCCAGAAGGACGAGCGGGCCGGGGTGATCGGGGTGGACGTGATC
>JAKPUV010000326.1 GCA_029554925.1 Candidatus Hydrogenedentota bacterium
CGGTGCTGACCGCCTCCACGGGCTTTGACGCCGGGGTGATCGTCGTGGAGCACACCCCGGAGCTGGTCATCCTCGACGTGAACCTGTCGGACACGGACGGGCGGATGGTCGCCGAGCGGATCAAGAACCGCGCGGAGACGCGCAACACCCGGATCCTGGGCATGTCGGCGCTGCTGGACGAGGCGGGCGGACACGCCCTGGAGGACCACGGCTTCGACGGGTTCCTGAAAAAGCCCTTCACGGAGGAGGAGCTGCTCGCCCGGGTCGGGGAACTGTTCGACCTGCCCAACGCCAAACTGAACCGTCCGAAACTCCCGCGCTACTGAGAACTTTTCTAAACGCAAAGCCGCGGAGGCGCGGAGAGGGGGGTGGGTGGGTGTCGAACGCCCCCGCTCTGCGGCCCTAAGCGTTCCGAATCTCAGATTTCAAATTTGAGAGCCCGAAAAGCGGGCGGTTCCCGGGACAGACACCTCCGGAGCTGCGCTCTTTCCGAAGGTGCGCGGCGCGGGGGCGTCCATGCTCCTCCCACGAAGGCGGCCTTCCACCTCTGAAATTTCAAATTTGAGATTCCAAAAAGCGGGCGGCTCCTGGGGCGGACACTTCCGGGGCGGCGTCCTTCCGAAGGCGCTGGGCGCGGGGGCTTCCTTGCTCCTCCCACGGAGGCGGCCTTCCGCCTGTGAAATTTCAAATTTGAGAGCCCGAAAAGCGGGCGGTTCCCGGGACGGACACCTCCGGAGCTGCGCTCTTTCCGAAGGTGCGCGGCGCGGGGACTTCCATGCTCCTCCCACGGAGGCGGCCTTCCGCCTCTGAAATTTCAAATTTGAGATTCCGGGGGCGTGGTTTCCGCGTGGCGGTCCCGGGCCGCCGGGGGCCCCCTTTGTTTCCCCGTTCTTTCCCTTGACACCCGCCCCCCCGGGGGGCCAGAATGCGCAGGGTGGCGGCGGCGGGCGTGCTCATCCACAAACCCCGGCTATTGGGAGACCCTTGCCATGAAGAAGAAGCTCACGCGTCGCGGATTCCTTTCCGCCTCGGCGGCCGCGGTGGCCGCGCCCATGATCGTGCCCGCGTCGGCCCTGGGCCGCGACGGGACGGTGGCCCCGTCGGAACGGATCACCGTGGGGTGCATCGGCATCCGCGGCCGGGGCTTCAGCGACCTGCAGTGGCTCATCGGCAACAAGGACACGCAGGTGCTGGCGATCTGCGACATCTGGAAGCAGCAGCGCGAGAAGGTGAAGGCCTTCGTGGACGAGACCTACGGCAACACGGACTGCGCCATGTACCGCGACCTGCGCGAGTTCCTGCCGTCGCGTCCGGACATTGACGCGGTGCTCATCGCCACGGGAGACCACTGGCACGCGCAGGCGTCGGTGCGGGCGATGCGCGAGGGCAAGGACGTGTACACGGAGAAGCCCTCGAGCATGACGATCGCCGAGGGGCAGGCGGTGGTGGAGGCGGCCAAGCGCTACGGCCGGGTGTACCAGACGGGCACCCAGCGCCTGAGCGAGGCGAACCACGTCTTCTGCATCGAGATGGCGCGCACGGGCCGCCTGGGCAAGGTGCACACGGCCTACGCCCACATCGCGCCGTGGGACATGGCCAAGATGCCGCGCACGTGGAAGCCCGCCCAGCCCCTGCCGCCGGTGGACGAGGTGGACTGGGACATCTGGCTCGGCCCGTGCCCCTGGCGGCCCTTCAACCTGTCGTATGTCAGCGGCGGCTGGCGCGGCGACTACGACTTCCACACGAGCTGCATCGGCGAGTGGGGCGCCCACACCTTCGCGCAGGCGCAGGCGGGGCTGGACGCGGGCGACACGTCGCCGGTCCACTACCAGTATGTGGAAAATGACTCGGGCGACGGCATGATCTGCACCTTCGCCAACGGGCAGAAGATGGTGCTCGCGCGCGGCGACAAATACTGGCACGGGTCCTGCGGCGAGCGCTTCGACGGCGAGCGCGGCTGGGTGGCCGCGGCGGACGGCTACAGCGCCCCCGAGGCGTCGTCGCCGGAGCTGCTGGCGGAGTACGACAAGGTGGTCGGCGAGTACGTCGCCCGCACGGGCCGCTCCCTCGACCACATGCGCAACTTCCTCGACTGCGTCAAGTCGCGCGAGCTGACGGTGGCCAACCCCTCCGTCATGCACCGCTCCATGAGCACGGTCCACGCAGCCAACATCTGCATGTGGCTGGAGCGCGACATGGCCTTCGACCCCAAGACCGAGTCCTTCATCAACGACGACGAGGCGAACCGCCTGCGCGCCCGCGCCCAGCGCGATTCCTGGACGATCTAACCCCAGCTTTCCACCCGGAGGATTTTCCCATGCGCATGCGCGCCGCGGTTCTGATGTCTGTGCTGTTCGCCCTGTGTCTTGTTTCCCTGCCGGCCCGCGCGCAGGAGCCCGCCGCCCCGCAGGTCTCCTGGGAGCAGACCGAGGCCCTCCGCCTGCTCTCGCTCTCCGGCGGCCCCGCCGACGTGCCTGCGGCCGCTGCGCTCCTCGGCGACGCCGTCCAGTCGCACCTGGCCCGCCTCGCCCTCGAGGCGATCCCGGGGCCCGAGGCGTCCCAGGCTTTGCGCGACGCCCTCGCCACGACCTCCGGTGCCCTGAAGGCCGGCGTCATCGGGTCCATTGCCGTGCGCCGCGATCTGGAGGCCGTGCCCGCGCTGGCCGCGCTCCTCGGCGACGCCGACCACGTGGTGGCGGAGGCCGCCGCCGCCGCCCTCGCGCGCCTGGCCACGCCGGAGGCCGCCGACGCCCTGAAGCAGGCCCTCGCGCGGACGGACCTTTCCCCCGTCACCCGCGCCGTCTTCTGCGACGGGCTCCTCGGCTGCGCCGACGCGCTGGCCGCCGACGGCAAAAAGGACGCCGCCCTCGCCCTGTATGACCAGTTGCTCGACGCGGCGGACACGCCGCGCACCGCCCGCTGCGCCGCCCTGCGCGGCGGCGCGCTGGCCCGCGGCGCGGACGCCGTGCCCCGGCTGGCCGCCGCCATGAAGGGGGAGGACCGCCACCTCTTCGAGGCGGCCCTGCGCGCGGCCCGCGAGATCGGCGGCGGCGCGAAGGTCACGAAAGCCCTCGCCGCGCTCCTGCCGGAAATCCCGGCGGAG
>JAKPUV010000342.1 GCA_029554925.1 Candidatus Hydrogenedentota bacterium
CTGCGCGAGGCCCGGCGTGCCGGCGTTCCCGTGGTCATCGCCAACGGGCGCATCAGCCCGAAACGGCTTCCCCGGTACCGGCGCTGGCGCCGGGTGCTGGCCCCCGTCTTTCGCCAGGTGAGCGCCGTGGGCGCCCAAAACACCGCCTACGCGGACCTTTTCACCGAACTGGGCGTGGCGCCCGACGCGGTCCAGGTCACGGGAAACCTGAAATTCGATGCTGTGCGCACCGAGGTGGATCCGCGCACCCTGCTGGAACTCAGACTCGCGTGCGGTTTCGGGCCCGAAACGCCCATCCTGCTTTTTGGCAGCACGCGCCCCGGCGACGAGGGGCTGGCGGCGGACTGCTGGCGGACCCTTTCGCCGGAGTTTCCCCACTGGCGGCTGGTGGTCGCCCCGCGCCACCTTCAACGGGTGGATGAGGCCGTGCGCGCTCTTGGGCGGGAAGACTGCACCCTGCGCACGGAGACGCTGAAGCCGGGGCGGCGCGCCGAGACGCGGGTGCTGGTGCTGGACACGCTGGGGGAACTGGGGGCCTTCTACGGGCTGGCGGAGGTCGCCGTGATCGGGGGCAGCTTCTTTCCCGGCGTGGACGGGCACAACCCCCTGGAGCCGGCCGCCCTGGGGGTTGCGACGGTCTACGGGCCCCACATGCGGAATTTCCCGGAGGCCTCCGAGGCCCTGCTGGAAAACGCCGGCGCGGTGCAGGTTTCCGGTTCCGAAGCACTGGAGGGCGCGCTGAGGCGGCTCATGGCCGACGCCCACGAGCGGCGCGCCCTGGGCACCCGCGGCCGCCGCGCCGTTCTGGGGCACCAGGGGGCCTCCGGGGCGACCGCAGCGCTGGTGCGCTCGCTTGTAGACGAGGGGGGGGGCGCATGACCGCCCCGGTCCGCTCAGGGCGGCGGGTGCCCCCCGACTGGCCCGTGGCCGCGGTGCTGCTGGCGCCCGCGCTCGTTCTTCTGTCGGTCTTCGCGGTGTATCCCATGTTCTCCTCCGTCCACATGAGCCTCTACGGCGGCCGGCGTGCGGCCGGCGACTTTGTGGGCCTCGGCAACTACGCCGGCCTCGCGCGGGACCCCGAGTTTTGGCGCGCCCTTGCCGTCACGGGCTACTACGTCGCGGGCACGGTTCCCGTGATGCTTGTTCTCAGCCTGCTCATTGCCCTCGCGCTGCGCCGGGTGGTCCTGGCGCGGGGCCTCTTCCGCACGGTCTTTTTTCTTCCCTACGTCACCTCGGTGGTGGCCGCGGCCATGGTGTGGCGGGCCCTGCTCAACCCGCAGTCGGGGCCGGTTTCCCTGCTGGCGCGCTCCGTTGCCGGGGCGTCGCCCAACTGGCTGCTGGAGCCGCGCGGCGTGCTGCACCTGGTGACGGGGGGCTGGGCGCCGCCGGACGCCGGGCCGAGCCTCGCCCTGTGCTGCGTGATGCTCTTCGACATCTGGCACGG
>JAKPUV010000466.1 GCA_029554925.1 Candidatus Hydrogenedentota bacterium
GACGCCCTGCGCGTCTTCCCGGACGAGCCGGGCCCGCCTCCCAACACCAAGGGACGCAATGAGATCATCGCGGAACTGGTGGCGATGCAGAAGGAGAAGTGGGCGGCGGTCCTCCCGAAGGACGCCACGGGATTGGATGCGTTCCGGCGGGACTACGGCTTCGTGCTGAACGGCGTGACGGGGGCCGAAGTGCCCGCCCCTGAGAGCCTCCGCTGCGAGAAGACGGCCACGGAAACCCTGGGCGGATTCACCGCCGAACGGTGGGTGCTGGGCCGGATGGACAGGGGCGACGCGGTGGGCGCTGTGCTCTTCCGGCCGCAGAACGCCGGGGCCGCCGAGGCGGTGCTGCTGACGCACGGCCGCGGCAAGGGCGCCCTGCTCGACCCGAAGACTGGCGGGCCGGGGGAACTGGCCGCCGCGCTGCTGAAGCGCGGGGCCGCTGTGCTGTGCGCCGACCTTTTCCTGCAGGGCGACGGCGCGCCGAAGGAGCGCGGGGAACCCGGCAAGTTCGCGGACACCTTCAAGCCGACGGACACGGCGGAGCGGGTGCAGGACATCCTGACCGCCGCGGCCTTCCTGCGGGGGCCCGCGGGGCTCGATGTGGCCGCCGTGGCCGGACTGGAGGAAGCGGGCCTGTGGTGCCTGCTGGCCGCCGCAATGGACCCGGCCGTGGGGCGCGTGTTCGCCGATCTGAACGGGTTCGCCCTGGACGACGACGACGCCTGGGCGGCGCGCCACTACATCCCGTGCATCCGGAGCGTGGGCGATGTCCGCACGGCCCTCGCCCTCGTCGCGCCGTGCCCGTGCCTCCTGGCCAACGCCAACACCGGGGAACTCCCCGCACTCACCTGGCTGGGCGCGAAGGCGGCCCCGGACATGGAAACCCACGTCCTGGCCGAATGGCTGAGATAATGTCCCCGGAGGACGCGTCCGGCGACCGGGTGGTCCACGCCACGGACCCGCATTTCTGGCACGTGACCCTGAACCCCGCCCGGCTCGCGGGGAAACGCGCCCTGGGCATGGCCAACCTGGTTCTGCGGCGGCGCCGGCACCTCCGGACGGATCTGGCGGAGACCTTCGCGCGGGAAATCGCGGCGACGGGCGCCGGGACGGTCATTGTCAGCGGCGACCTGACCACCACCGCCCTGGAGGAGGAGTTTGCCGCGGCGCGGACGTTTTTGGACGCCCTGGCGGCCCTGGGGCCCCGGCCTCTCGTCATCCCCGGGAACCACGACGTGTACACCTTCTCCTCGGCACGCCGCCGCCTCTTCGAGCGGTTTCTCGGCCAGTACCTGCCTGCGCCCGAACTGCCCGCGCGGATCCTCCTGCCCCGGGGCGCGCCGGTGGTCTTCTATCCGGGAACGGGGCCCAACGTCATCACGTCGCGCGGCCGCATGGACCGTGCCGTGATCCGTCGGACGGCGGAACTGGTGGCGGGCGCGCCCGCGGGGCGGCCCGTGCTGCTGGTGGGGCACTATCCCCTGCTTTCGCGCACGGAGGCCTACCGGGAGGCCTGGTCGCACCGGCTCCCCCGGGCCCGGGAGTTCCGAGAGGCGCTGGCCGCCACGGGGCGGACGGTCCTGTGCGCGACGGGGCATGTGCACCGGTTTTCGCTGGTGAATGATCCGGAACACTCCGCCCTTTTCCATCTTGCCTCCGAACCGCTCTTCCTGCGCCGGACGGTGCAGGAGGGCGCTTTTTCCTCCATTCTCTGTTCCCCGGCGGGGTTTTCGGTCTCGCGCTGCCTGCGCCGGGACGGGCTGTGGGACACGATGCCCCCCGCCCAGCTCCCCTGATCCCCCAACCAGCCGGACCGGTTAAAACAAGAAAGCCCTCCGGCGTTTAGCCGGAGGGCTGGAAGTTGTCGTGGAGATGCCGGCAGGGGGCGACCGGCATCCCCGGTGAGGTGCGTTGCTCCGTCAGGGGGGGACGGAGCGTCACAGAGGAGAACGGATAAGACCAGTGGAGATGCCGGCAGGGGGCGACCGGCATCCCCGGTGAGGTGCGTTGCTCCGCCGGGGAGGCGGAGCGTCACAGAGGAGAACGGATAAGGCCAGTGGAGATGCCGGCAGGGGGCGACCGGCATCCCCGGTGAGGTGCGTTGCTCCGCCGGGGAGGCGGAGCGTCACAGAGGAGAACGGATAAGGCCAGTGGGAATGCCGGCAGGGGGCGACCGGCATCCCCGGTGAGGTGCGTTGCTCCGCCGGGGAGGCGGAGCATCACAGAGGAGAACGGGAAATCTTCCAAACCGGAACCGCTTCCGGTCCGCCGCGCGGCACCCATCCCCTGTGAAGGGGGCGCGCGGAATAATAAACGGATAAAAACGGGAGATGCCGGCAGGGGGCGGCCGGCATCTCGGGGTGAGGTGCGTGCCCTGACTGGCGTCAGGGCGGGTAGAGGATTGGCATCCTCTGTCTTGGGGGCAAATCTATTGTCTCACCTGAAAAGGCGAAAACGCAACACCAGAAGAAGCGCCGCCGCGGCGGCAAGTCCGACCGCGATCAGAACGCCCCGCGGTCCGCGGAATGATGCTCCACGTCCCGGCGCCGGGGCTTCGGCCTCTCTGGAGAGTGTGCTGTTGTTGACCGTTTCTCCGATAGCTCGCTGTTCAATTGTCAAAGAGCGCGGCGCGTCTTCCGCGCGCCCGGTATTCGTCCCGATGCCCGCGGCGGTGGTTTCCGCCGCGTCATCCGGTCCGGTTTCAGGAACGCCGCCACCCGCCAGGGGGCCATCGCCCGCCTGTTGCCGCAGGATCTCCACGGCGTTCCGCAATTCCGCGCTGGTTGGGGGAATGTCCGCCTCTTTCGTACCGCCGACCGGGGACTCCGTTACCGGGTCCTTGGGCTCCTTCTGCGCGGGGGGCTTTTCAGAGGGCCTTTCCCCGGCGAGGGTGGTCATTGGCGTCGGTGCCCTGCCCGGCTGGCTGCCATCGGACGGCTTCTCCGGGGCGGGCGGCTCCTCGGGGGTCTCCCCCTCGGATTCACCCTCTCCCTCGGTGGTTTCCGGCCGCTCGGGAAGGGCTACTGCAACCGCGCCCCCCTCTGCGGGAAGGGCTTTGCCCTCCCAGGAGGCCAGCGTGGGCTGCTGCACGGCGACCATGGTGGTCGCGCCGTCCTCTCCGCCCGTCCGCCGCAGCAGCACCGAGGCCACCAGCCCGTCTTCCAACGGGGTCTGGTTGAGGCCCAAGACCACCACGATGTATCTGCCCGGCTCTGCGGCGTTGGCGGTGACCATCTTGTCGGCCCGCAGGGCGGCCGGGCCGGGTTCAACGGCGACCGGCTCAAACACGGCGGGATCGAACACAAGATGGAAATCCAAGGCCGCCACCTGGTTTTCACCACCGGACAGCAGAAGGGGCACCTGACATTCCCACTCTTCAACTGTAACCGCGCCCGGCTGAATAATGCCCGCCCAGCCTTGGGTCGCAACAGCGATTACCCAGATAAACCCGAAAATCGCTGTTCTTCTTACACCTCGGTTGCCCCGCTTCTTGGGGGCCACGTCCCTAGTGTATCGCATATGCCTCGGGAACGCAACCGGCCGGGGCTTGGATAACGCTTGGGGTGTGTATTGCGTAAGCATTTGTAAATAAAGGGTTAAGGTTGTTTTATTGGTCGGGAACAGGCGCTTGCTTCCCCGGGACTCTGACAACTGGAATCGACGCCGCAAATCTTTATTTGTAATCTGGATTACATATATTGATTTCGCCCCGCCGGAGAGCTTCTAGCAACCGCCATCGGCAGAGGAGGATCCACCTTTTCCGGAGTTCTTTGTCTCCTTGGATTCCGGTGCCGGGGGGGCCTCGGGAACACGCCGCCGCCCGCCTGAAAGAAACGTGGGCATCCGGCGAAACACCTCCGCGCTGCCGCCCAGGTAGTAGCGGAGCAGCAGCGAGGCCAGATAGAGCCAAAGAATGCCCTTGGACGCGAGCGTGGCCAGCAGAAGCCAGCGCAGCTCGGGAGAGGGGATGCGCAGCAGATCGGCGGGATCCTGCAAGGGAAAGGGCATGAAGGCCACGAGGCCGAGCAGTCCCGCCTGCACGCCCTTGTCGCCCGCCTCGGCGCCGGTGTCCCCCCCTTCCCTGCA
>JAKPUV010000831.1 GCA_029554925.1 Candidatus Hydrogenedentota bacterium
CG
Source organism: Candidatus Hydrogenedentota bacterium (assembly GCA_029554925.1). Classification (GTDB taxonomy): domain Bacteria; phylum Hydrogenedentota; class Hydrogenedentia; order Hydrogenedentales; family CAITNO01; genus JAAYBR01. Next base: position 3 of record JAKPUV010000831.1, read on the forward strand.
CTTCGTCCTGGGGCAGGCGTTTGACCGGCTGCACCTCGCCAAGGTGACCATCCTCGCGCTGGATATCGAGACGGGCCTGTCGGCGCTCCTCTCAAAGACCGGCTTCGTCTGCGAGGGCGCCCAGCGCCAGGCCGTTTACATGCGGGGCGGCTGGCATGACGTGCAGACCTGGACCTGTTTCCGCGGGGACGCGGCGGTTTCGGACAACCTACAGGGGGAGCGCCATGCCCTTCAAGACTGACGCCATCATCCGCCGCGCCGAGCGCGACGACCTGGACACGGTGGTCGGCTGGATGTCCGAACCGGATTTCCAGTATTTCCTCTACGGCGACCCGGCGCAGTCGCCCCGGCAGATCCGCGAGCGCATTGTCTCCATGCTCGGGCGGGCGCCCGGCCAGACCATGCCCGGCGGCGTGCAGCTCTTGATCGACTCCCCGTCCCTGGGGCCCGTGGGTCTGGTGGCCCTCCAGAACATCAGCTGGCGCAACCGCTCCTGCTCCCTCGACATCTACATCGGCCGGGCGCATCTCCGCAGCCGGCTGGTCACCGCCGTGGCCGTGCTGCGCGCACTGGAATATGCCTTCGACGAGCTCAACCTGCACCGGGTCGGCGCCTTCATCTACGCGTTCAACACCGCGTCGTGGCGCATCTTCGAGATGGCCGGCGCAAAGCGCGAGCTTGTGCTGCGGCGGCAGGTGCTGCGCGACGGGGTCCTGCACGATGTCTACGGCTACGGGGTGCTCCGGGAGGAGTTCGACGAAGCGCGCCGCGTGCGGAGCCGCCTCGTGGAAAGCGCGTCGCTGGAGGCCATGGTGGCCGCCCTGCCGCCGGACGACCCGGAGCCGGGCGCGTGAAGACGGCCTTTCTCCTCCTGCTCGGCGGCTACGTGCTCTGGACCATGTTCTCCGCCGGCCTGATGCGGCGCGGCCGCGACGGCCGTCTCGACCCGGTGGCCGCCCTGTTTCAGACCCCTCTCGCCGTGCTGGCGTGCGTTTACGCGGCCCGCGAGGGGCTGCTGTCCCGGGCCCTGGTGTTTCCCCCGGCATGGCTGCTGGGGCTGGCGCTGGGCCACGCGCTGTTCGCCCTCTCGGTCATCCTCACCCACGGGGTGGTCCGCGATGCCTGGGCGCATTTTCTGGACCTGGGCGGCATCGCGCGCTTCACGGCGGGCCACCCGGCGGTGCTGGCGCGCTTTGTGGGCATCTCGCTCACGGAGGAGATCATCTACCGGGGGGCGGCGCAGTCCCTGCTCGCGGGGCTGCCCGGCGGCCCCTGGACCGCCGTGCCCGCGGTCGCCGTCCTGTTCGCCCTCGTCCACGACCACTTCTACCGGAACAGCCGGCGTGAGTCGGCGGAGTTCCTTCTGTTTGCCCTGACCCTCGGCCTGCTGTACCATGTGACGGGCAGCCTGGCCGTCGTTATTGTTGTGCACACGGTGCGCAACATGGAAAGCGCCTGCCTCGAATACCGCGCGCTGCTTGAAAGCACGGGGGACGAGGACGAGGCGAACCGGGCGCTGGAACTGTCCGTGTCGGGAAAACCGCTGGAGACCCCATGACCGACCCGCTGGTGGAAATGCGCGGCGTGCGCAAGCAGTTTGTCACCCGCCACGTCCTCGCGCTGGACGAGGAGACGCGGAAGCGCCGCTTCTACAAGCGGAACCTTGTGGACGCGGCGATGGACGTCTCCTTCGCGATCCAGCCCGGCGAGATTTTCGGGCTTCTCGGCCCCAACGGCGCTGGCAAGACGACCACGGTCAAGATGATCTCCGGCCTCGTCAAGCCGGACGCGGGCCAGGTGTTTGTCGCCGGCATGGATGTGGAGCGCAAGCGCAAGCAGATTCTCCGCCAGGTGGGGGTGGTGCTCGAGGGCACCCGCACAAGCCTGTGGCCCCTGACCCCCCTGGAGAACCTGATGTACTACGGCAACCTGAAGAATGTCCGGGGGGCCGTGCTGCACGACCGCGCGCACGACCTGCTCGACTTCATCGGGCTGCAGGACAAGAAGAACATCCAGGTGCGCCGCCTGTCGCGCGGGCAGAAACAGAAACTGGCCATCTGCATCGCCCTCATCGCCGATCCCCGCGTCCTGCTCCTCGACGAGCCGACCACGGGGCTGGACGTGCAGAGCAGCCGCGCCATCAAGGACCGCATCATCGAGATGACCCACGGCCAGGGCCGCGCCGTCCTCGTGACCACCCACGACATGCACGTCGCCCAGGAGCTGTGCGACCGCGTCGGCATCATCAACAAGGGCCGCCTCGTCGCCTGCAAGCCCATGTCCGAGCTGCTGGAGCTGTTCTCGGAGCATGTGTTCGTCTTCAAGCTCGACGCCCCGGCCGGGACCGGCCCGCTGCGTGGGCTGCCCGGGGTGCTTTCGGCGGAGGAGGAGGCGGCTGGCGGGGAAAACTCGCTGGTGGTCTCCCTGGCGACGGACGAGGCGGAGCGGTCGGCGGGTTTCTACGCCGTCATGCGGGCGCTCGAGGGCATGGGCCGAAGGGTGCTGGCCGTGCAGCAGCGGCAGCAGAATCTGGAGAGCGTGTTTCTGCGGATCACCGGGCAGCCGCTGGACGCGGACGGGGACGCCGGGCCGGAAGATCCGGAACAGGAGTGAAGATGGGCTTTTTTCTGGTCATGAAGGCCGAGCTGGTGCGCGTGTTCATCGTCATGCGCCGCTACTGGTTCCGCACGATCACCGGCATGATCATCGGCTACGGCATGCTCATGGTGCTGGTGGCGGGATTCATCTACAGCCGGCCGCAGGTCGAGCAGGGGCTCAGCAAGTTCAGCGACCCGGCGGCGGCGACCAACTTCGTCCTGGGCTTCATCATCGGCATGTACGCCTTCAGCGTCGTCGGCATGTTCACGCAGGGCCTCCAGGGCATGGCGACCAGCGGCGTGCTGGAGCAGCTCTGCATGAGCCCCCACGGCCTCATCACGAACTTCCTCGCCCAGGTGCTTGTGGCCTCCGTCTCCACCATCATCTCCTCGGGCATCATGGTCTACCTCGTGTCCTTCTCCGTCGGCGGCAGCCTGCACTGGGATACCCTGCCCGTCATGGTGCTGCTCGCGCTGACGTTCTTCAACCTGCTGGGGTTTGGATTCATGGTGGGCGGGCTGGTCCTGGTGTTCAAACAGGTCGGCCAGGTGGCCATCCTCATTCGGATGGGGCTCTTCGGACTCGCCGTGTTTGCCCGGGAGGAGCTGCTCCAGCAGCCGTGGCCGGTCCGGCTCAGCATGCACGTGCTCCCTGTCACCGACGCGGCCATCTGCCTCAAGCATGTCCTGATCAAGGGGCAGCTGAACGCCGCGGGCGAGCATGCCAGCGTGTTTCAGCACCAGAGCTTCTACTGGCTGCTGGTCAGCTGCGTCGCCTGGACAGCCATTGGGATGTCGGTCTTCAAGGTGATGGAAAACTGGAGCCGGTCCAAGGGGACGCTCGGCTCGTATTGACCGGACAACGGGAAACGGCCCTGAAATGCCGCAGAGACTGCACCGATTCGAGTGTGACGGCCGGCGCTACGCGCTGGACCCGGAGACCTGCTTCTGTTTCGAGTGCGACGAAATCTCCGCGGCCGTGCTGGAGCACTATCCCGAAGAGCCCGTCAACCGCATTCTGGGCATCCTCGGGGAGCGTTTCGCCCGCCAGGAACTGGAGGAGGTCATCGGCGAGCTCGAATGGCTCCGGGCGACCCGGTCCATCCTGCAGCCCCCCAAGCAGGAGGCGCTGGCCCGCCGCTATGAGCTGGAACGGGGGCTCCGGGAGCTGACCGTGGTGCTGGATCTCCGGGACGCGGGCGAAGCAGCCGGGGGCGCGCCGGCGGAACCCGCCGTTGGCGGATGGCGCCGCTGGATCTCCGGGGCGGACGCCGCTGAAAAAGCCCGGAACACAGGCGCCGGGAACGCGCCCGCGGCGCCGGTGGCGGAAGCGGGCCGTCTGCTGCTCGCCCGGTCGGCCACCCAGAAAGAGCTGCATCTGCGCGTTCTTGCGGCCTCCTTGGATTTCTTCCGGGACACGGCGTTCCTTTCCCAGTGGGAAGCGGTCCTCCGCGAGCTGCGCACCCTCGCCGCCTGGTCCGGCAAGGCGTTGACCGTTTCGGTGGGGGTCCGTCTGCCCGATACGGCGGCGGACACCGCGCCGGAGCCTCTCAGGGGGCAGGACTACACCGCGTGGTTCACGCTTTCTCCGGAAAAGCTGGCCGCCGCAGACGGCAATGCCTGGCGGGCGCTTGGGGTGGCCAAGTGTGGACGGCTTGACCAGACGGCGAAATCCTTCACCGCCCTGCGCGCGTCCTTCGAGGGGAGACTCTCCGTGACCCCGCGCGGGGAATCGTTTCCCGGCCTGGTCACTGCGCTGGAGAAACTCGGATTCCCCTGGATGGAGCTGGACTGGGAGGCGGCCTTTGCCGCCACGCCCGGGTTGGACGCCGCAGCAGTCGGGCGGAGCCTCAAGTCCAACGCCGACGATTACGCGGACGCCCTGCTTCAGGGGCGCATGTTCCGGGCGGAACCTTTTGCCACGCTGTTTCTTCAGATATTCCACGGAACCCCCGCCTTTCGGCGTGATCCTTCCGGGGCCAACGCCCTGGCGGTGGATGCCGGAGGCGGCGTTTTTCCCGGACCGGGCTTTTTCGGCCGGGAGGCGTTTCGCGCGGGCACCCTGGCGGCGCCGCCCTCCGATGCGGATGGGACCCTGGCCCGTTTTGAGGATGTCGGCGCGCTGACCACCTCTCCGTGCGTTCGTTGTTGGGCGGCGGGTCTATGCGGCGGGGGGAGCGCCGCCGTACACACCGCGCGCACCGGCGACTTCCGGACCCCCGACCCCGCGTGGTGCGACGCATGGCGCGGCTGGATCGAGGGGGCCATCGCCGCCTTCAGCCGTCTTTCCGGCGCGGGGGTGAATTTCACGCGCGTGTTTGACTCCGTCGCGCACCGGGGGAAGCCGTCCCTGCTTTCCTTGGTCAAGGCGCTCCGTCAGCGGGTCGGCATGCGGCCGCTGGAGGAGGCGGACGCCCCGTTGCTTGTCCGCTGGGAAAACTGGAACCACGCCAGTTACTTTACCTTCACGGAACACGGCACCCTGCTTGGCGCCCAGTATGACCGCGAGATGGACGCCCTGCACCCGGTTCCCGGGGTCCAGGAACTGCTGATCACCGGAAGGGGAGGGCGCCCCCTCGGACTGGTGCGCGTGGCGCCGGGTCCGCCTGCGGGCACTGCATGGCTGTGGCTGTACATGCGGCGTGAGGAGGATTACCGCGCCGAGCGTGTCAGTGCCGCCCTGGGGGAACTGGCCGGACAGGCACTGGCCGCCACGGGCCTCAAGCGCATTCTGGCCCCCGCCGCACCGGAGGAGGAGGCCTTGGCGGCGTGCCTGCGGGCGGCCGGATTCTCGCCGGCGGGCACCCTGCGCGGCGCTCTGTTCTTCAAGGGCTCTTATCGGGACGTTCAAGTGCATGTGCGGGAATCCGACGCGGCGGCGCAGCAGCGGTAATTACTTGACAAGCGGCGGGGGGCTCCCTGGCTCCGCCGCCTTCCAGTCGGAGCGAAATGCCGTGGCGGCAGTTTCGGGAATTCCGCAGATTAGGGCGCTCGAAAGAGGTTGTCTCAGGACAGCTTTTTTTCGCCAAACAGGCGAAATTCCGGCGGTAAATAGTTGACTTTTTTCTCGGTTTCGCGCACACTAGAGGGGGTGGATCCTGAAAAGCCCCCAAAACTTCCCCGGCGCAGGGTGCGCGGCGGACGGGAACGTCTGAAAACGCAGCCTGTGTTGAACGTGAAGAAAGGCCCGAAAACTATGCCTCGCATCTTTCGTGTCGGTCTGGCCGTGATGGTGATGGCGGCCGTGCTCACAGCGGTCGGCTGCAAAAGGAATCCGTCGGAACGGACGCCCTTGCCGGAGTTCACGGCGAGTGCGACTTCCGGTTCGGTTCCGCTCACGGTGGGCTTCGTTGACCGTTCCGTGCCCGGGGGGACGCCCATCGAGGGGTGGCAGTGGGATTTCGGCGACGGCACCTACAGCACCCAGCGCAACCCGGAGAAGACCTACTATCAGGCCGGCCTGTACACGGTCCGCCTGACGGTCACCTCTTCCCAGGGGAATTTCACCCGCGAATCGCCCGATCTCGTGGAGGTCAAGGATCCCACCACCTTTGACGTGCTTGATGAGAATGGGGGCACGGTCGTGGTGCGCGGAGTCAAGATTGCCGTGCCCGCCGGTGTGCTGGACGAGGAGACGGTTTTTGGCGTCAAAGACGACGCCACATCGGTGCCCATGCCCTCCACGGAGGACACGGTGCGCCTGTCCGACTCGTTCACCATCCAGCACAACAACGGCAGCCCGGACATGTACCTGTTTGGCGCCGACGGAAAGATCATCCCCACGGTGGTGAGCATTCCGACGATCCGCGGCCGGGTGCCCGCCACGGGCGTGGAAAAGGGGCAGATTTTCATTCTGGCGCGTCTGGAGGACGGCCGCATGCTGCCGATTCCGGCCTACGCCTCGGGCGAGTATGTGACAGCCGAGGTGATGCGCCTGCCGGCGCGCGCCGCGTTCACGGCCATCTACCGCCCGGGCAGCCAGACTTACGCGGCCAGCGATTTCGCCGAAGCCAAGGAGGATCTGGAGCCCGTCCGCGTGTGGGCGAACACCTGGAACGTGAATGTCAGCCTGGAAACGCTGAAGCAGCTGACCGCGCTGCGTCTCGGCAGCATCGAGGACGGCGCGACCTTCGGCCGCCGCGATTTCACGGACACCGAGATTGCCGAGACCGGCGGCGGCCTGATTGCGGGCGTGCAGAGCATCCATGAGGAACTCGCGGAGAGCGAAGTCCGCCATCCGGCGTTGGTCGAGCGCGAGGACGCCTACGGGCTGGTCATCTACAACATGGCCGCGCAGTACCCGCCGAACTACGACCGCTTTTCCTCGCTGGTTTACCAGGACGATTTTTTCGGGTATCTGGTGGTTGATCCCGGCCAGCTGCTGCGGATCGCCTCGGGCAACGCCGCCCGCCTGGCTGCGGCCCCGGAGAACCGCGACGTGGCCCAGATCATCGGGCCGGCGGCCGCGTTTGTCGAGGGCATCTTCGACGCGGTGATCACCGCCTACGATTACCCCGATCTCACGACCACCGGCGATCCGCTTTTCGGACTGCCCGTGCCCGCGGACCGGGACGCGGCCGGAAATGTCCGCGCCGTGCACTTCCTGGAGGGGCTCCAGCGCGGCGGCGGCACCTATCTCGGCCAGTCCTACGAGGATCTGGACGCGCGCGGGCTGGAGGACGGCCAGTTTGCCCGGCTGTCGCTTCCCCTGATGTTCCCCTACAGTCCCGACGTTTCCGACTACGCGCAGGCCGCGCAGGAGTTCTACTTCTACCTGCAGAACCTGTACGACGACGAGGCGGACACGGACCCCGACCACAATAACGACCCGGACTATGAGAACCCGCTTTTCGTGATCGGGGGGACCATGGAGGGGCTCCGTGAAGTGGCCGATGAGGCGGAGGAGCAGGGGATTACCGTCACGTATCCCGAGGCGCTTCTGGCCTCCCTTCAGGTCATGAACGAGGTGATGGAGGACACCCTTCCCGCCTACTTCTGGGACTACGCCCGGGACCGCGCCTTCGAGAACAGCGGCACGGCGATGCTGCGCGCCTCCGATGAGGCACGGCCGCCGTTCACCCTGAACGAGGACCGGTTTGCGGAGGGGTTCCTGGCGCATCTGCCCCTGGCGGCCCCCGGCGACACCGGGGAGGTGACGCCGGAAAGCCACCCGAACTTCGAGAACATCCTGCCCATGTCCGCGCGGGCCGTCGTCATCGAGACCAGCGCCATGACCACCGAGCTGACCATCGAAGTTAACGCCGCCGCCTGGAAGGCCGACGGCGACGGCAACTCCCTCAAGGCGAAAGTCTATGTCGAGGGCTTCGACGGCGTGGAACTGGACCAGCCCGCCGGCGTCTACGGCGCCTATGAGCTGGCCGACACCGACACCGACGGGATCAACGACACCGTGGTGGTTTCCGGGCTCCGCACCCCCGGCGAATGCGGCCGCCGCGTTGTGCTTGTGGCCGCCAACCTCAACCTCGAGGGGTTCAACACGCTCGAGGTTGCGGCCAAGTCCTGGTCCGTGCTGGACATGCCCGAGGAGCAGGTGCTCCGCGAGTACGTGCATTCCTGCGAGCCGAACTTCACCTACCGCCTCCGCAACACCATCGCTTCCCAGGGCAGCGGCTACACCGGCTATCTCCTTGAGATGACGTCCGGCTCCTGGCGCGGCGCGGGGGAGGTGTACGAGCCCGAGTGGAAGCACTACATCACCGTTGTCGAGCCGGACAACGTCACCTCCTCGACGGCGTTGCTGGTCATCTCCGGCGGCAGCACGGGCTCCACCCCCTCGACTTCCCTGTCCGCGGCCCTGCTGCCCTTCGCCAAGAACACCGGCTCGGTCGTGGCGCTGCTGCAGGCCGTCCCCAACCAGCCGCTGAACTTCACCGACGACACCCGCGGCCGGTCCGAGGACGCGATCATCGCGTACAGCTACGACAAGTACATGAACTCGCACAAGGCGGGCGCCCCGGACATGACCTGGCCCGCCCTGCTGCCCATGACCCGCGCCGCGGTGAAGACCATGGACACGCTGCAGGACTTCCTGGGATCCAAGGCGACGGGCCCGATCACGCTTGACCGGTTCGCGGTGACGGGCGCCTCGAAGCGCGGCTGGACCTCGTGGCTGACGGCGGCCTCCGACGACCGCGTTTCCGCGGTCATGCCCATCGTCATCGACGTCCTCGGCATGGAGCGGCAGATGGAGCACCACCGCCGCGCCTACAGCAGCTACCCGGAGAACAGCCCCTCGGACTACATCTTCGGCGGGTACTCCACGGCCATCGAGGACTACGTCGAGATGAACGTCTTCCAGCGGTTCGGCACGACCGAGTCCGAGTCCCTGCTGAAGATCGTGGACCCCTTCACCTACCGTGACACGCTCACGATGCCCAAGCTCATCCTCAACTCCACGGGCGACCAGTTCTTCCTGCCCGACTCCTCGCAGTTCTACTACAACGAGCTGCTGGGCACGAAGTACGTCTACTACGCGCCGAACACCGACCACAGCCTGTCCGGCAGCGTTGCGTCGCTGGACCAGGGCACGCTCGACAGCCTGCAGGCGTTCTACATCGCGCACGTGCGCAACACGAACCGTCTGCCGGGCGACGACGTGGTCGTGCCCGCCTTCTCCTGGACCTTCGAGACCGACGAGGCGGAGGGCAAGGCGCGCATCATCGTCACCACCACCCAGCGGCCCGAATCGGTGGCGCTGTGGCGCGCCACCAACCGCGACGCCCGGGACTTCCGCCTGCAGGTGGTGGGTTCCGCATGGACCAAGAACGAGCTGGTCTCCGAGTGCCAGCAGGCCTGCCTGGAGGGCCCGTGCGACTGCGACCCGGCCGGCCCCATGCAGACCTATGTCGCGGAGGTCAACATTCCTGAGGAGGGGTGGCGCGGGTTCTACGTGCTGCTGACCTTCCCCGGTCCGGACCCGATGCAGCCCAACCTCAAGTACCACTTCTCCACGCCTGTGCGGGTGGTGCCCGATGTGTATCCCGACGAGCTGAGGTAAGCGCCTGAAAAATCCGGCCCCGGAGACGCCGTCTCCGGGGCCGTTTTCATTTCGTCTTCCCTTGCGCGGGGGAGGTCAGGGTATGAAGTCCGCGAGCCCCATGCGGAGCGCATGGACCCCCTCAAGCCCCCGGGCCGCAGGGCCGAGGCGGGCGGCGTCCTTCTCCGTGATGACGACGGGGAGACGGCCGCGGAGCAGTTCGGCGGGTATCGGCGCGTGGTCGGGGAGGGCGGTCTTGCGGGCGATGCGGCATCCAAGCGCCTCCAGTGTGCGGAAGAATGACTCGGGGCGGCCCACACCGCACACCGCGGCGATTTCCTCGCCGCGAAACCGGTCCGTCGCCGCGGGCGGCCCGCCGTCCAGCGGCAGGAAGGCCTCCGGCGCGTGCCGTGTCATGCGGATGGGCGTGTGCGGACAGTGGCGGCGGACGGTGTTCAGGAGTTCCGAAAGGTCCGCCGCTTCGTCGCAGCGCGTGAGCACCACATGGGTCGCACGGGCCATGGCCTCCAGGGGCTCGCGCAGGGTGCCCGCGGGCAGGATGCGTCCGTTCCCGAAGGGGTTGCCCGCGTCCACCAGCAGGATGTTCTCATCGCGCTCCAGCGCGACGGCCTGAAAACCGTCGTCCAGAATCAGCAACGTGCAGCCGTGCGCGACCGCCGCGCGGGCGCCCGCCACCCGGTCGCGCGCGCGGACCACGCAGCATTCGGGGAATCTGGCGGCGATCATCGCCGCCTCGTCGCCCAGCGCGCCGGGGTCCGGCGGCGACGCGGAGTCGGCCCCGCGGAAAACAAGCGGTTCGGACACGCGGCGGCCCCCGTATCCCCGTGTGAGCACGGCCACGCGATGCCCTTGGGCAATTTCGAGGGCGGTCCGCTCGATGACCGCCGGGGTCTTGCCCGTGCCCCCGGCGGTGATGTTGCCGAAACTGACCACCGGTACGTCCACACGGAACCGGGGGCCGCGCAGGCGCAGGCGCATGCCGGCACGCTGCACAAGCGACGCCGCCCGTAGCAGGCCGTCAACCGGTGCGGGCAGGGGGGCTCCGCGGCGGATTTTCTCGGCCAGGCGGTCGGGGGTCATGCGCGTGAGAAGCGCTTGCCGCTGTGCTGGCGGACAAGCCCCTTGAGTTCGAGGATGGTCAGGGCGCTCAGGGTCTCCGAGACGGCCCTCCGGCAGGTCAGCGCGATTTCGTCCACGAAGGCACCCTCGCTGCTGAGGGACGCCAGAATGTCCGTCTCCAATTCGGTGAGGCCGGGGGCCGAAAGCGGGGGAGGGGGGGGCTGGTCCGCCGTGTCCCGGGTATCAGGGGGCGTGTGGGACGAGTCCGGCGCGGGGGCCGCATGGGCCGCCGTGGGGATCCGCAGCTCCACCAGGATGTCCTCGACCGTCTCCACCAGGCGCGCCCCCTCGCGGATCAGGGCGTGGGGTCCCCGGCTGTTGGGGCGTCCCGCCTCGCCCGGCACGGCGAAGACTTCGCGGCCCTGCTCGGCGGCATGTTTCGCGGTGATGAGGGACCCGCTTCCCGGCGGCGCCTCGACAACCACGGTGCCGAGGCTGATGCCGCTGATGATGCGGTTGCGCTGGGGGAAATTGGTCTTGAGCGCGCTCATGCCCATGGGGAAGGGGGAGATGACCGCGCCCTGCGCGATGATCCGGCGCATGAGGTCCGCGTGGGCCGCGGGAAACACCTGGTCCACGCCGGAGCCGACCACGGCGATGGTCCGCCCGCCCGCCTTCAGCGCGCCCTCGTGCGCCGCGGCGTCAATTCCCTCCGCCATGCCGCTGACCACGGTGATGCCGCGCGCGGCGAGGTCCCCGGCGAGCCGTTCGGCCATGGCCGCGCCGTAGTGCGAGGGGCGGCGTGTGCCCACGATGGCCACCGCGTACTGGTCCGTCTCGCAAAGCGCGCCGCGCACGAACAGCATGAGCGGCGGGTCGTAGATTTCCGCCAGCAGCGTCGGATACCCCGGGTCGTCCATCGTGATGACCGCCGCGCCGTGCAGGCGCATCAGCCGCTCCTGGGTTTCCGTGTCCACGGCGTCGCGGTACTGGCGGATGTTTCTGGCCACGCTTTTTCCGACCACCTCGGCCAGCTCCGCCTCGGCCGCGGCCAGCACCTTTGCCGGGCTGCCGAAGCGGGCCATCAGGCGCACGAAACGCGTGCCCCCCACGCCGGGCACCAGTGCCAGCGTCATCCAGTCCCGCTGGCGGCCGCTCATTTCACGCGCCCCTTGGGGGTCTTCGGCCCCGAGGAAGGCCGTGTCGAGGTCTCCGAAGTCCCGCTGGTCCCCGTTTCTGTCGCTTCCCATGGCATTCCTCCCGCCTGCGGCGGCGCGGACGGGGGGGGCTCCAGCAGGAGTTCCCGCGCCCAGGCCTCCGGGTCGGGGCCGTAGTTCAGCCCCGTGATTTCCTTCAGCACCCGCGCCGCAGGCTGGGCCATGGCCTTGTCGGCGCGCATGATGTCAATAAGCGTCGGCACCGCGTCCACCGCGGGCAGCATGCCCAGGAGCCGCACGGCCTCCATGCGTACCCGGGCGGCCTGCCCGGTTCTTCCCGCCGCCGTGTCGGCCACGGTGCGCCAGCCCGGCGGGGTGTTGATTTCCGCCAGCCCGCGCAGGGCCGCCAGGCGCGCCGAGGTTTCCGGGTGCTCCAGCAGCGCGGCAAGGGCATTATACGCCCCCGGCCACCGCAGCATGGCCAGCGCGCGCGCGGCGGTGTCCGCAAGCTGCGGGTCGGGCGCCCACGCCAGGCGCGCCAGCGGCTCCGCGGCGGCGGTCACCCCCATGCGCCCAAGGCAGTAGGCGGCGGCCCGCTTGTGCCGGGCGGTTTCCAGTTCGGTGCCGAGCGTCTCCAGCAGCAGCGCATCCGCCAAACCCGCAAGCCGGGGAAGGGCGGCGTCCAGTGTCCGCACGGCCTCCGGGGCGCCCCAGGCCATGGTGCGGATCATGTAGGCGAAAAGATGCGCGGGCGGCGTGTCTGCGGCACACTTGGCGGCGGCATCCCGTATTTCGGGCGAGGCGTCCAGCAGCCCCGCGACGCACCTGCCGATTTCCTGTTCGGCATTTGCCGACAGGGGGAACGCCTCCAGCGCGCGCGCGCGGGCGGAGGGGTCGGCGGAATCTGAGAGGAGTGCGGGGAGACGCCCGGTGTCCGGGGACCCGTCTTGCCCGGTGTCCCCGCCTTGTTCCGACTCCGGAAAGGCGGGGGGAACCTCAAGGGAGGGGGCGGTTTCGGGCGCGGGTGTGGGGATAGCACCCGCGGGGCGACCGGGCACATGGGGGGCGGGAGAGGGGGGAACCCCGGTGGGCGCCCCTGCCGGGAACGCCTCCACCGGCCCCGCGAAGCAGGCCGCGTGCGCGAGCAGGAAGAGCGCGGGCGCGATCGCGGAGAACGGGGCTGTTCTGAACGGGCACATCATGCGGACATTTTCCGCAACGCGGCGGGTGGACGCAACTCTTTGGACGCGTGGGAGGGAAGGGCAGGCCTGCGCAAAACCGGGACGCCGCCGGGATGGTCTATAGTTCTGTTCACCAATCGAATCAGAGGAGCGGCACGGCAATGCGGGACATTACGGAATCGGACGGCAGCTTTGTGACGACCACGGCGGGTGACCGGGAGCGGGAGCGCTTTTCCCGCCGGTTCAATCTGGCCGAGGGCCTGCTTGTCATGGCGTTCATCCTTGTGGTGCTGTGGGGATGCGCCTATCCGTTCGGGGTGATGCTGGAGATTCCCGGAGTGCGCCCCGGGTCCACGCTCCTCCTGGTGGCCGGGGCCCTCTACCTGCTTTTTGTGAGTCCCCGTCTCCATGGGGACACCCTTTCCTCGTGGGGGCTGGGGGATCCGTGGGCGTTGTTCAGGTCGCTGCGCACGGCGACGCCCCTCCGCCGCGCGGTGCTGGCCGGGGTGGTTGCGGCGCTGTTCGTGGGGCTCAACGTGCTGAATTACCGCAACTGGGGGGAGGTGTCCGAGTTCTTCAACTTCGACAAGCTTCCCCTACCTCCCCATTTTTTCGAAACCTTTCCAGGGAGCCTGATGGTGGTGCTTTTCGGCAGCCTGCTGGCGTCGGTGATCGTTCTTTTCGGGATTCGTTACGACAACTTTGGAACGGCCTTTGCCACGGCCATGAAAATCGCGCTTCCGCTGCTGGGGCTGATCATGCTGGCGGCCTATGCCCAGCGGGGCACCGCCGCCTTTGCTCACTTCAGTCTGCGCGCTTTCCTCATCGGCGCGTTCGGCTATGTCTTCTGGGGTTTCGTCCAGCAGCTGCTGTTCTCCTCCTACTTTGGCACGCGCCTGCGCAAGGCCTTTGGCCCCTCCAGTGCCCCGGGCAACCGGCGGCCCGCCGCCCGCGTGCCGGAGGCGCTGAAGTTCGCCTTTGCGGCGGCGCTGGTGCTTGGCCCTCTGGCGTGGCTTCCGATCCGGCTGCGCTTCGGCGGGGCGGCGGTGCCCGTGTCCGTGCTCGCGGGGTTTGTCGCGGCCTTTGGGCTGTTCGGCGGGCTGTACGGATGGTTCTACGCGGTGGACCGCCGGCGTCTGCTGGTCGCCACCCTCACCGGGAGCTGCTTCGGCGTCATCCACATCAACTCGTACGGACTGGTGGCGGTGACCTTTCTGCTGGGGATATTCCTGTCCTATGTTTTCATGGAGGAGCGCAACCGGAACCTGGTCGCCCTGGGCTTCATTCACGGGGTGCTGGGCTCCTCCTTCGGCATGTTCTTTTCCAAGGGGCAGTCCGGCGCGCTGAAGGTGGACTATGGCGTGGGTCCGTGGAATGTGGACGACCCGTCGTGGGGGGTGCTGGTGGTGCCCGCCCTTTGCGTGGCGGGCTACCTGTGGGTGGTCTGGTGGTTCCTGCGCCGCGACCGCGCGCTCCAGGGCGGCGTCTGAGCTTCCCGGGCTACCGGATGTGCAGGACGAAGGGCTGGATCCACGCCTTGGCGTCGCCGTGGCCGTAGGCCTCCACGCGGAAGTAGGTGGCCGGGAAGAAGGAGGGCGGTGTGAAGTCGAGGGAGGGGCCGGGAACGCGCGCGACCACGCGCCCGTAGTTGCTGCAGACATGGAACATCTCGGCGTTCGCCGCCTCGATCATCAGGCGGCGCCCGTCGAGGCGGATGCTGTCGATGAC
>JAKPUV010000489.1 GCA_029554925.1 Candidatus Hydrogenedentota bacterium
GACGCGCTCGCCGAGGAAGGTGGGGAGCGTGGCGACGCGGATGTCGAGGTTGCGGCCGTTGATGATGTCCTTGAGGTGGCCGTCCTGCGGGTGGCGGGTCTCGGTGATGTCCATGTCGGCGAGGATTTTCACGCGCGAGACGACGGCGTGGTGCTGGGCCCTTGGCAGGCTCATGACATCGTGGAGGACGCCGTCAATGCGGTAGCGCACGCGCGTTTCGGGGTCCTGCGGGTCGAGGTGGATGTCCGTGGCGCCGGCGTTCACCGCGCCCTCGAGGATGGTCGAGACCAGCTTGACCACGGGAGTGCCCTGCGCCTGTTTCGCCAGCTCGGTGAAGCGGGTTCCCTCGTCGCCGCCGCGTTCCTGCGCCATGGCCTCATCTCCTTCGCGCGCGCGCGGCGCGGGGGTTTGCTCCGTTTCCTCGGGCATGCCGTGCATGTCCTCGACCTCCTCCAGCTCCTGGTAGCGCGACCGGATCTCGTCGGCGAGGTTGTCGCTGGCGGTGAGGAGGGCGTGCATGCGCCGGCCGAGGAGCACGCCGACCTCCTGCACGCGCTCGCGGGCCTGCGGGCTCGTGACGAGGACCGTGAGCCGGTCGCCCTCGAGGGCGACGGGGAGCATGCCGCACTTGAGGCAGAGTCCGTGGGGGACGGCGTCGAGGGCCTCGGCGGCGCTGGGGGTTTTGTCGAGGTCGGCGAACTCCATGCCCGTCTGTTCGGCGAGGGCGAGGGCGATGGCGCGCCGCGTGACGAAGCCGCGCTCCAGCAGGATGCTGCCGAGGAGGCGCCCGCTTCGGCTCTGCTCGGCGAGGGCCTCCTCCAGTTGGGCGCGCGTGACGCTGCCGCGCCGCACGAGGGACTCGCCGAGGGTGTTGTGGGCCTTGCGCGACGACGGCGAGTGGAACTCGTAGCGGAGGATGCCCTCCAGCGTCTCAAACCCGATCTTGCGCGCCTGCACCAGCGCGCGGTACCAGGGCACACCGCTCTGGGCGGCCGTCTCGCGGACGCGGTCCAGCTCCTCGCGCGTGATCAGCTCGCGGCGCACCAGCTCCTCGCCGCCGGGGTGGTCCATCCGCTCTTCAGCCATGCTCCGGGTCCTTTCCTTCGCAGACAGACGATTATATCCCGTGACGCCGCATTCGGCAAGGAGGTCGGGGGAGATGTGGCCGATCCGACGGGTCTGACAAGTCGGACCGGTCGGACATGTCTGACGGGTACGACGAGCATTGGACATGCGGCGGGCAAAATCCGCGCAGGCGCTGTGCGGCGGGGTGCGCAAAAACAGCGCTCCCGCTCTGGATTTCCTTTATTTTTCGGCATTTTTTGATTGGCACGGGGTCTGCTCTTGCAAATGCGCCCCAAGACGGGGCTGGAGCCGAAGGCCATGGAAACACACCCAGAAAGACACCCCGAAGCGCGACGGCGGGCGGCGTGCGCGGTGCTGGCGGTGGTGCTGGCGGCGGGGGCCTCCTGCGCGCGGTACACCCCCCGCCATACGCCGGCCTCCGTGGCCCCGCCCGCCACGCTGGAGGCGGTGACGCTTCCCGCCGCGCCGGCACCCGCGCCCGCGCCGGCGACCGACCTGACGCTGGAGGAGCTGCTCCGTCTGGCGGTGGCGCGGAACACGGCCGTGGAGGTGAGCGCCTACGACGTCCACATCGCGGCGCAGGCGGTGCCGGAGGCGCGGGCGGCCTTTGACCCGACCCTCTCGGCCACGGTGCGCTACGGCGAACGGAACACCCCCGGCACGGCGGGGGCCAACCAGACGGCCGCCACCACGACCGGCGCGGGCGCCGTGGCGGGGCCGGCGGGCACGGAGGGCCTGACGGCGGCGCTCACGGCGGTGCAGACGCTGGTGACGCAGCTGTCTCGGGTCTACGGGGCGGTGTCGGAGCCGTCGGTGGTGGTGGACCACACGGCCACTTCCAGCGCGGGGGTGACCATTTCCTGGCCGCAGCCGACGGGCACCATCGTGAGCGTGTCCGGCGACTATGCGGCCAGTGACAGCGACGGGGCGGCCGCCGAGTATTCGGGGTCGTGGACCGTCGCGGTGACCCAGGCGCTGCTGCGCGATTTCGGGACCGATGTGAATTTGGTCGCCCTGCGGCAGGCGAAGAACG
Organism: Candidatus Hydrogenedentota bacterium; assembly: GCA_029554925.1. Taxonomy (GTDB): domain Bacteria; phylum Hydrogenedentota; class Hydrogenedentia; order Hydrogenedentales; family CAITNO01; genus JAAYBR01. Next base: position 2,120 of record JAKPUV010000489.1, read on the forward strand.
CCGAGGCCATCGCGGGGCTGGCCTTCCGCGAGCAGGTGCTCGGCCTGCTGAACGACACGGAGTCGGCCTACTGGGAGCTGGCGCTGGCGCGGCGCACGCTCGACATCCGGCGGGCGGGCCTGACGCTGGCGGAGGAGCAGCTCGCGCGGACGGACGCGCAGATCGCGCTGGGCAAGCTCTACGGCAAGGCCCGCGTGTCCGCGGAGGCCGAGGTGGCGGCGCAGGAGGCGGCCCTGCGCGCCGCAGAGGCGGCGGTGGAACAGCGCGCCACGGATCTTTGGCTTCTGGTGAACCCCGAAGACACGGCGGCGGACACGGCCTCCTTCGGCGACATCGCCCTGCCCGACCCGCCCGCGGCCGAGTGCGACTTCGCGCGGTCTGCGGCGCTGGCGCGGGTGTTCCGGCCCGACCTGGGCCAGGCGCGGCTGGCGACGGCCAACGGCGACCTGTCGGTGCTGGCGGCGCGCAACGGGCTGCTGCCCCGGCTCGACGGGTTTGTGAGCTACGGGCTGAACAGCCAGGGGACCGGCTCGGGGGCGTGGTCCTCCTCGCTGGACGACCGGACCTACGAGGCCTTCGAGGCGGGGGTGAACTTCGAGATGACGCTGGGCAACCGCGCGGAGAAGGCGCGGCTGGAGCGGGCGCGGCTTCAGGTGCGCCAGGCGGAGGCCCGGGTGCGCCACCTGGAGCGCTCGGCCGACGCGGAGGTGCGCGCCGCGGTGACGGAGGTCCAGAGCCAGCGCGCGCAGACGGCGGCGGCGCGGAAGGAGGCGGCGGCGCGGGAGGAGGCGCTGGCGGTGGCGTCCGAGAGTTTCCGCCTGGGCCGGTCCGACAGCCTGGACGTTTTGCAGGCGCAGCGGGACTACATCGCGGCGCGGGTGTCCGAGGCCACCGCCGTCGCGCGGAGCCTGCAGGCGCTCTCGGCGCTGCACCGGGCCGAGGGCACCCTGGCCGCGCGCCACGGGATCGTGCTGGAAACGCTTGAGGAGGATCTGTGATGAAGAAGCTGCTGGTCATCGTGGCGCTCTGCGCGGCCGTTGCGGGCGCGGGCGTGTGGTTCCTGGGCGCGCGTCGGGCGCGGACGGCGGCGGAGACGGAGGCCGCGCCGACGGCGCTGGCGGTCCGCGGGGCCATCCGCGAGGAGGTGTCGTGCGACGGCTCCGTCGTGGC
>JAKPUV010000501.1 GCA_029554925.1 Candidatus Hydrogenedentota bacterium
GTGCCACCAGCCCCTCGACGAGCTTCCGCCCGCGGTGCACGCGATCCTGCGCATGGCGGTGTTCCAGTCCCTGTTCTGCGCGCAGGTCACCCGGCCGGCCATGGTGCACACCTCCGTGGAACTGGCGCGTCACCGGTCCCACGCCGGGCTGGCGCGGATGGTCAACGCCATCCTGCGAAAGGCGCCCGCCACCCTGGAGGAAGTGTCCTTCCCCGACCCCGCGACGAGCCTGATCGAGCATTTGCGGGTGCGTTACTCCCTGCCCCGGTGGATCGTGCGGGACATTGTGGAGCGGTTCGGTGCCGGGAAGGCGGCGGAGATCTGCGCCCTCACGGGGCGCGAGGCTCCGGTGTGCCTCCGGGTCAACACCCGCCGGGGCAGCGTCGAGTCCGTCGCCGCGCGTCTGGCCAAGGCCGGTTTCCCCACGGTGAAGGCCACCCCCCTTCCCGAGGAGCTCACGGTGGTGGACGGCCACGGCCTCACCGCCTCCCGCCTCTTCCAGGACGGCTGCTTCTTGCTGCAGGATCCGGCGTCGCAGATGCCCGCGCTGCTGCTGGACGCGGCGTCCGGTGAGCGGGTGCTGGACCTGTGCGCCGCCCCGGGCGGCAAGGCCACGCACATCGCCCAGCGCGCCCCGGAGGGGGTGTTTCTGGTGGCCGCGGACAACCAGCCGCGCCGGGTGGGACAAATCCAGGAGAATTTTGAGCGTCTGGGGCTGGAGGCGGGGGGCATCCTCTGCGCCGACGGCCTGCGGCCCCCCTTCCGGGACGGAAGCTTCGACCGGGTGCTGCTGGATGCGCCCTGTTCGGGGCTGGGAACCCTCCGCCGCCATCCGGACATTAAGTGGCATGCGACGCCGGAAAGCGTGCTCAGACTTGCGGAAACGCAGCGCGCGCTGTTGCGCGGCGCCCTGAGACTCTGCAAGAATGGAGGCGTCGTCGTCTACTCCGTTTGCACTTTCACCCGTCAGGAAACCACAGAAGTGGTTGAATCCCTGCTGTCCGAAGGCGGCTGCGCGCCCGAGGACGGCCCGGAGATGCTCTCGCCGTGGAAAACAGCCAGGGGACAATACCAAACCGACCCGTCAGACCCGGCTTTGGACGCGTTCTTTTTGACGCGGCTGCGGAAGCTGTCCTAGGGGTCTTTTTCTTTGTCCTCCGGTTTGTGGCGTGGTCCATCCAGTGGTCGGTGGCGCTGGTGGTGTTTTTGCTGGTGATGGCCGGTTCCGGCTGGTTCGTCTACACCTACGCCCTGGGCACCCGTCAGCAGACCTCCGTGCCCCCCGTCACGGGCATGCCCATCACCGAGGCGGCGGCCGTGCTGGGGGAGCGCGGGCTGGGGCTGGGCCGCCAGACCCAGGTGGCCTCTCCGACGGTTCCCAAGTACTACATCATCTCGCAGAAGCCGGCCTCGGGCCGGGTGGTCCGCCTGGGCCGCGATGTGGACGTGGTGGTGAGCATGGGGCAGGACTTTCTGCGCGCCCCCGACATCCGGGGAAAGGCGCTGGAGGAGGCCCGTCGGCTGCTGGGCGAGGCGCGTTTCCGCGTGGGCAGTCTGGCGCGCATCCCCTCCGACGTACCGCGGGACACGGTGCTTTCCCAGGACCCGCCTCCGGGCGGGGAACTTTCCGGAGACGCCGAGGTGCATCTGCTACTCAGCGCGGGCAACACACGGGCGAACGCCCTGATGCCCGACCTGCGCGGGGTGGGCGTCGCCGATGTGGAGCGGCTCATGGCGCCTTTCGGCGTGGCGCTGGTGGCCAACCCGGTGGACCTACCGGACGCGCAGTATGACATTGTGCTCGCCCAGACGCCGCCGCCGGATTCGCTGATCTATCCGGACCAGGTGGTGACCTACGACTACCGCCCCTCCGGGGCGCTGGACGCCCCCTCGCAGCGCCACCAGACCACGGTGCGCCACGAGATGGCCTATGACTGGTACGGCCGGGACATCCGGGTGGACATCGTGGACCGGTCGGGCAGCCGCCAGACCGTGTGGGCCAAGCCTCCCTCCTTTGACGACGCGTCCCGGGTAACCTATCTGGCCGGGGCGGCCATCCGGCTGCCCGTCAGTTATGTGCAGGAGGCCGTTCTGGAGGTGTATGTGGACGGCACCCTGGAGGCGTCCTACCGTCTGAGCCAGGGCAATGAGCCGGTCCGGATGGGAACCGCCGCATCGCTGTAACCTTTTCAGGAGTAACGTCATGACACGGCAAATCAAAGTGTCCCCCTCCCTCCTCGCCTGCGATTTCTCCCGGCTGGGCGAGGAGATCACCGCGGTCATTGAGGCGGGGGCGGACATGATTCACTGCGACATCATGGACGGGCACTTTGTCCCGAACATCACGTTTGGCCCTCCGGTCTTGGCGTCCCTGCGCCGGTTCTGCACCGTGCCGATGGATGTCCACCTGATGATTGACCGTCCCGAGGACTATGTGGAGGACTTTGCGGAGGCGGGTGCGGACATCATCACCTTCCACGCCGAGGCGACCCGGCACCCGCACCGGCTGCTGCGGCGCATCAAGGACCTGGG
>JAKPUV010000511.1 GCA_029554925.1 Candidatus Hydrogenedentota bacterium
CCCTTCGCCCAGGAGGACCTCGAGGGCAACGAGCATTCCTGCTCCGTGCCCTGCCGCGACTTCACGACCTTCAATGTGGACATGGGCCAGACCGGCGTCGGCGGCGACGACAGCTGGGGCGCGAAGCCCCTCGACAAGTACACCCTCGACTGCAAGCCCTACCAGTACCGCTTCCGGCTGACCCCCCTGCGCGCGGGCAAGAACACCCCCGAGCAGGAGGCCCGCCGGGGCGTGGAGTAGCTTGAAGCGTTGGGGCACTTTGGAGTAGACCGCGCGCTTTTTCGTGCTCGGGCTCTGCTTCCCCGGAGGGGAAGAATGTCAATAGCCGGAGGTGACCGAAGGGAACCTCCGGACAGGCGCCTGTGATCCACAACCCCGAAGGGGTTGAATGCGTGTTCGCTGCACACTGGTCCGCGAGCCCGTTCACATTCAACCCCTCCGGGGTTGGTTTCTATCAGTGCCCGCCCACCGGAGGTTCCCTTCGGTCACCTCCGGCTACTGACATTTGTCCCCTTCGGGGACATTTTCCTGAAACAGCCTGGGAGAGAGCCTCGAAACCGCAGCGGCAGCGTGGAAGGGCGCCCGAGGCCGGACACCGTTCTTCTTTGCCTGCCCTAATACAGCCCGTAGGGGTCGAGGTCGAGCTTGAGGCTGGCCTTGGCGTGCTGGCCCTGCGCGAAGTCGTCGCGCATGCGGCGGGCCGCGGCGTTGATCCGCCCCGCGCTCTTCGAGAAGAGCGCGAGGTTCCAGCGGTATTTCTTGTTCACCCGCCGGATGAGCGCCGGGGCCGGACCGACAATCTCCATCCCCCGGAAGTCCCCCTCCCGCAGGATCGCCTGGCCCAGATTGCGCAGGCGGAACCCCTCGCGCTCGGCCACTTCGGGGTCCTCCGACTCGATGAGGAAATGCGCCAGCCGGCGAAAGGGCGGATAGCCCGCCTTGCGCCGGTGCTCCAGCTCCGTCGCGTAGAAGGTCTCGTAGTCATGCCCCGCCGCCGCCGCGACGGCGTAGTGCAGCGGGTGCCAGGTCTGGATGTACACCGTGCCAGGCCGGTCGCCGCGCCCCGCGCGGCCCGCCACCTGCGTCAGGAGCTGGAAGGTCTGCTCGGCGGCGCGGAAGTCCGGCAGCGCGAGGCCGCTGTCCGCGTTGATCACCCCCACCAGCGTCACGCCGGGGTAGTCGTGGCCCTTGGCGAGCATCTGCGTGCCGATGAGGATGTCAATCTCCCCGGCGGCGAATCGCCCGAGGATTTTCGCGTGGCCGCCCCGGCCCGCCGTGGTGTCGGCGTCCATCCGGGCGACCCGCGCCCCCGGGAACGCGCGCAGGAGGTAGTCCTCCGCCTTCTGCGTGCCCAGGCCCACATAGGCCAGCCCGCGGAACCCGCACCGCGCGCAGGCGCCGGGCTTGGGCGCCTCCGCGTTGCAGTAGTGGCACCGGAGCACGCCGCCGCTGCTGTGGTAGGTCAGGCTGACCTGGCAGTTCTCGCAGCCCGCCACCCACCCGCATTTCGGGCAGAGGACGTAGGGGGCGAAGCCCCGCCGGTTCAGCAGGAGGATGCACTGCTCCCCGGCGGCCACCCGCTCCGTCACCGCCTGTTCCAGCGCCTGCGACAGGATCACCTGGCCGGGGGACTCGGCGGCCTCCTCCCGCATGTTCACCAGCCGGACTTTGGGCAGTTCGCCGCGCGTGGCGCGCGTGAGCAGCTCGATCCGCTCCGACTTGCCCAGGTCCGTGTTGTGCCGCGACTCCACGGAGGGCGTGGCCGACCCCAGCACGCACACGGCCCCCAGCCGGCGCGCCCGCATGATCGCCACGTCCCGCGCGTGGTAGCGCGGCGTCTCGCCCTGCTTGTACGAGCTGTCGTGCTCCTCGTCCACCACGATGATGCCGAGGTTGGGCAGGGGGGCGAACACGGCGGACCGCGCGCCCACGACGATGCGCACCTCGCCGCGCCGCGCGCGCCGCCACTCGTCGTAGCGCTCGCCCTGGCTCAGGGCGCTGTGCAGCACGGCGATGGACTGGTTGAACCGCGCGTAGAAGCGCCCCACGGTCTGCGGGGTGAGCGAGATTTCCGGCACGAGGATGATGGCGTCGCGGCCCAGCTCCAGAAACCGCTCGATGGCCTGGAGGTACACCTCCGTCTTGCCGGAGCCCGTGATGCCGCGCAGAAGGAAGGTGCGGTACTCGCGGGACTCCCCCGCCGCGCAGAGCGCCTCAAAGGCCCGGCGCTGCTCCGGGTTCAGGGGGAACTTCTCCGCCGCGTGGGACGGCGCGCTCATGTCCGGCGCGCGGTAGATCTCCCGCTGCACCCGCCCGATGAGCCCCTTCTTCTCCAGCGCCGCCAGCACCCCCGCGTCCACCCGGTGCTTGTCGTAGAGTTCCGAGGCCGCACGCTCCGGCGCGCCGTGGAGCAGGTCCAGGTAGACCCCCGCCTGCTTCGGCGCGCGCCGCTGCATCGCCTCCAGCGCCGCCGCGTCCGGCACCGCGTCCTCCACCAGCACCGCCCAGGTCTCCGTCATGATGGAGACGCCGCCCTCCTCCTTGGCCGCCTCCTCGACCACCAGCCCGCGCCGCACCAGCGCCATCAGCGTGTTGCTCAGGGCCTGCGCCCCCGCGGCCCGCGCGAGCTGCACCCGCGTCAGCGGGCCCTTGGCGTACAACGCCGCCACGATCTTCGCCTGCCGCTCCGACAGCCGCCCCTCGCCCGCGCGCTCCGTCACCAGCCGGTAGGCCTTCTTCGCCCCGCCCGACCGCAGCCCCGCGGGCACGGCGCAGTGCAGCGCCTCGCCCCACGAGCAGCAGTAGTAGTCCGCCATCCACCGGCACAGCGCCAGCATCTCCGCGTCGAAGACCGGCTCCTCGTCCGGCAGGTCCAGCAGCCGCCGCACCTTGTCCGGAGCCAGGTCCGTGCGGGGGTGCAGGGCCGTGATGTAGCCCGTGGCCATGCGCTCGCGCATGGGCGCCAGCGCCCGCATGCCGGGGGCCGCCCGCTCCCGCAGCGACGCGGGCACCTCGTAGGTGAAGGTCTGGTCCAGCGGCAGGGCGAACACGACGTCCGCGTACAGGGCGTCCGTCGCGGTCTCCGGGGGATGGGGGGTGTGCCTGGGCTCGCGCATGGGGTTCCGGGGTGCGGCGGACCCTTCCACCGCGTCCCCCAGCCTACCACATTCCCCCCGGGACCGGAAAGACCCCGCCCGCGCGCCCCCGGGTGGGGGCGTCCCCCGGAGACGTGCTAAAATGCGTTGCACAGGGGGACGGGGCGGCACCCCGCCTCCGCGTCCCCCCGGGAAGGAATGCTCCGCACATGCCGTTTCGCGTGATTGTGACAGAAGACGACCTGGTCCAGCGGGAGGTGATCGCCGACATCCTCACGGCGGCGGGCTTCTCCGTGCGCCCCTGCGCGGAGGCGCGGGAGGCCCTGGCCGCGCTGGAGGACGACGACTTTGACATCCTCCTGACGGACATGCGGATGCCGGGCATGGACGGCCTGGAGCTGATGCGGGCCGCGCGCCGGATCCGCCCGGAGCTGGCCGTGGTCATCATGACGGCCCACGCCACGGTGAAGACGGCGGTCACGGCGCTGAAGGAGGGGGCCGCCGACTACCTGGAGAAGCCCTTCGACAAGGACGAGCTGCTGCTGGTGATGACGCGCACGGGCGACCGGGCGGAGCTCCAGCGGCAGAACCTGCGCCTGCGCGAGCTGGTCACCGAGTCGGTGTCCCTGGGCAACATCATCGGCCAGAGCGACGCCATGCGCCAGGTCTTCGAGCGCACCCGCCGCGCCGTCAGCGTCAACAGCACGGTCCTCATCCTCGGCGAGTCGGGCACGGGCAAGGAGCTCATCGCGCGGCACATCCACTTCTCCGGCCCCCGGCGGAACAAGCCGTTCATCGTGGTCAACTGCGCCGCCATCCCCGACACCCTCGTGGAGTCGGAGCTCTTCGGCCACGAGAAGGGCGCCTTCACGGGCGCCGAGGTGAGCCGTCCCGGCAAGTTCGAGCTGGCCAACGGCGGCACCCTCTTCCTCGACGAGATCGGCGACATGCGCCTCGAGAGCCAGGCCAAGCTGCTCCGGGTCCTCCAGGACGGCGTCATCGAGCGCGTCGGCGCGTCCAAGCCCCGCCAGGTGGACGTGCGCGTCATCGTCGCCACCAACCGCAACCTCCGCCAGCGCGTCGACGAGGGCGTCTTCCGCACGGACCTCTACTACCGCCTCGAGGTCCTCTCCATCGAGCTGCCGCCCCTGCGCGACCGCATCCAGGACCTCCCCCTGCTCGTCGCCCACTTCCGCGAGAAACTCGGGAAGAAGCTGGGGATCGAGCCGCCCATCGTCGCCCCCGACGTCATGGACGCCTTCCGCCGCTACCGCTGGCCCGGCAACGTCCGCGAACTGGAGCATACCCTCGAGCAG
>JAKPUV010000530.1 GCA_029554925.1 Candidatus Hydrogenedentota bacterium
ATGCAGGTCGAAGTCCGCGAACTCCTCCCCCGTGTATGTGGCGTAGCGGAGCGGGTGCAGGGACTCGCCGAGGATGTGCAGCACGCCGTCCTCGATCTCAAACACTTTCTTGTCGTCGTCCAGGTTCTTCCAGAGCGGGGCGTGCTCCGCGTCCAGCAGGTCCACCCAGCCCATGCCCTCCGGGCGCGGCGTCGGCTTGCCCTCCGCGCGCGGCTTGCCCCACTCAAACACGGAGCTGAGGTTCACCGCGTGCAGCGCGCCCATCAGCACCACGAGCAGCAGCACCGCCGGAAACAGAAGCCACCGGAACAGTCGTTTCAGCATGGAAAGCGCCTCCTTAGCTGCGGACAGTATAGCGTCTCGGGTTTTTGCGGCGCGCGTTTTGCGGGGTTGGGGCGGCCTATCGCACGCGGACGCGGCGGCCCTCGACGGTGACCCTGCCCCCGGCGATGAGCTGGAGGGCCTGCGGGTAGATTTCGCGCTCGGCGGCCTGCACGCGGTCGGCGAGGGTGTCCGGCGTGTCGTCGTCGAGGACGGGCACGCATTTCTGCAGGATAATGGGGCCGTGGTCGTACTGGTCGTCCACGAAGTGCACGGTGGCGCCGGAGACTTTGGCGCCGAAGGCGAGGACGGCCTCGTGGACGTGGTGTCCGTACATCTTGTGGCCGCAGAAGGCGGGGATGAGCGCGGGGTGCACGTTGATGATGCGGTTGTGGAAGTCTTCGGGCACCGTGATGAGGGACATGAACCCGGCGAGCACCACGAGGTCCGCGCCCATGCCGCGGATCTCGCGCCACAGGTCGGCGTTGAAGGCGGCATCGTCGGCATAGGCCTTCCGGGGCACCGTGGCCGCCGGGATGCCCGCGAGGCGCGCGCGCTCCAGGCCGTAGACCCCCGCGCGCGACGACACGACGCCGGTGATCCGGGCGTCGAGCGCGCCCCGGGCGATGTGGTCTATCAGGTTTTGCAGGGTGGTGCCGCTTCCGGACAGCAGGACGACAACGCGCAACGGCATGGCTCACTTCTCCCCCGGCCCGCGGACCGCGCCGCCGCCGGAGCGCCTATTCTAGCAGAAGCCCCCGCCCCTGCGGCGGGACCGGCCGAAGCCGCCGGACAACCGCACGGCAGGCCGTCGCCCGCCCCCCGCAGCCCCGGGTCCGCACAGCGCGCAGCGCCTTGGAAGGCGGCAGCTTGCTGCCGCCTTTCTTCGCGTGGGCTTGCCCGCGCGGGGGTCCGCGAAAAACGACTGGGACCGCGCGTTTCCCCAAAGCCGGCGCGGCACTCCCCGCCGCAATTTCGGCTGCCCCTTCAGGGCAAGTCTT
>JAKPUV010000546.1 GCA_029554925.1 Candidatus Hydrogenedentota bacterium
GCTGATGAGCACGAGGTCGCTCTTGCCCTTGGCCACGCCCGCCGCGATGGTGCCCACGCCGACCTCGGACACGAGCTTGACGGAGACCGCCGCGTTCACGTTGCTGTTCTTGAGGTCGTAGATGAGCTGGGCCAGGTCCTCAATGGAGTAGATGTCATGGTGGGGCGGCGGCGAGATGAGCTCGACGCCCGGCGTGGAGTAGCGGACCTTGGCGATCTCCTCGAAGACCTTGTGTCCGGGAAGCTGGCCGCCCTCGCCGGGCTTGGCGCCCTGGGCCATCTTGATCTGCAGCTCGTCGGCGTTCACGAGGTACTCGTTCGTCACGCCGAAGCGGCCGGAGGCCACCTGCTTGATCGCGCTGCGGCGCAGGTCGCCGTTCGGGTCGCGCTCGAAGCGCTTCGGGTCCTCGCCGCCCTCGCCGGTGTTGCTGCGGCCGCCGAGGCGGTTCATGGCGATGGCCAGGTTCTCGTGGGCCTCGCGGCTGATGGAGCCGAAGGACATGGCCCCGGTGCAGAAGCGCTTCACGATCTCCGCCGCGGGCTCCACCTCGTCCAGCGGGACCGGGGTCCCCTTCTTGAACTTAAGCAGGCCGCGCGGCGTGGCGAGGGTCCGGTTGCGGTTGTTCACCTCCTCGGCGAACTCCTCGTAGGTGGAGGCGTCGCCGAGCTTGACGGAGTGCTGGAGCTTGGCGATGGTGACGGGGTTCCACTGGTGGAACTCGCCGCGCCGCCGCCAGCGGTACTGGCCGCCCGCGTCCAGCGCGACGGCGTGGGCCGGACTGTCCGGCCAGGCCATGGCGTGGCGCAGCAGGGTCTCGCGGGCGATCTCGGCGAAGCCGATGCCGCCGATGCGGGACGCCGTGCCGGTAAAGCAGGCGTCCATCACCTCCTGGCCGATGCCGACGGCCTCGAAAATCTGGGCGTTGCGGTAGCTGTGGAGGGTGGAGATGCCGATCTTGGACATGGTCTTGAGCATGCCCTTCTCTACGGCCTTGGCGAAGTTCTTCCGGGCGTCGGCCGCGGAGACCTCCGTCACCACGCCGTCCGCCACGAGGCTGTCCAGGGTCTCGAAGGCCGTGTACGGGTTCACCGCCGCGGCGCCGTAGCCGATGAGCAGGCAGAAGTGCATGACCTCGCGGGCCTCGCCCGTCTCGACGACCAGGCCGCACAGGCTGCGCTTCTGGCGGCGCACCAGGTGCTGGTGGACGGCGCCCACGGCCAGCAGGCTCGGCGCGGCTGCCTGTTCCAGGCACAGGCCCCGGTCGCTCAGGACGACCAGCGTGCAGCCGCCGTCCACGGCCTCCTCGGCCTCGGCGCACATGCGGCCGAGCGCCTCCTTGAGCGCCGCCTCGCCGCCCCGCGCCGCGAACAGCGTGGACACGGTGCGCGCGCGCAGCCCCGGCAGGTTCATGGCCTTGAGCTCGGCGGTCTGGGCGTTGGTGAGCACGGGCGACGGCAGCCGGAGCTGCCGGCAGTCCTCCTCCGCCTCCGCGAGCAGGTTGCCCTCGCGGCCGATCGTCGTCTCAAG
>JAKPUV010000549.1 GCA_029554925.1 Candidatus Hydrogenedentota bacterium
CCTAGGGCTTGTCCTTCCGGTTCCGGGAGCGCTTGTCTTCCTTGTCACGCCGGATTTCCTTGGCCATTTCGCGTTTCTTGGCCTGCGCGGCGTCGTAGAAGTGGCGCGCCTTTCTGGGGGTCCGCTTTTTTACGGGTTCAACGGAAACATTCGCGCCCTGAATCACAAAATTCTGGGCGATGCCCAGCAGCGTGCTCACGAGGATGTAGAGGTTCAACCCGGAGGCCAGGTTGTACATGAACGCGGAGAAGATGAACGGCATGAGGTTCATCATCAGCTTCTGCTGGGGGTTTTGAACCGGCCCCGAGGGGGGCATGATCTTCTGGCTGGCATACATGGCCACGGCGCTCAGAATGGGCAGCAGGTTCAGGCTGTCCACCGATACGAACGGGATCGTGAACGGGAACGTGAACAGGCGGTCGGCCTCGGACAGGTCGGCGATCCAGAGGAACGGGGCGCTCCGCAGTTCAAAGGCGCTCCAGAGCATGCGGTAGAGCGCGAAAAAGACGGGCATCTGGAGCAGCAGCGGCAGGCAGCCGCCCAGGGGGTTGACCCCGCGCTCCTTGTAGAGCTCCATGGTCCGCTTCTGGAACTCCTGCTGGTCCTCGCCGCACTCCCCCTTGATGCGCTCCAGTTCCGGGGCGAGCTTCTGCATCTTCTTCATGCTGAGCATGCTCTTGTACGTGAGCGGGAACACCGCGATCCGCACGAGCAGGGTCAGCAGGATGATGGCGATGCCGTAGTTCGCCCAGACGTGGTCGTGGAACCAGTTGAGGACCACGAGCAGCGCCTTGGCGAACTTGTCCATCAGGGTAACGCTGGTGAAGAAGCGCTGCACCGACGGCAGGGTCGGCCAGGCCGCCGCCAGGTCGCGCACCGCCGTGGGGCCGATGTACACCCGGTAGGCCCAGGCGGCCTCCGCGCCGGGGGCCACCTCCTCGCGCGGCGCGCCGACGCCCACGAGGAAATCCCCGGCCCGCCCCTCGATCCAGCCCTGGCCGCCCGCAAACTCCGGCTTGAGCCCCACGCAGAAGTAGGCGCTCCAGACGGCCACCCACTCGGGCGACAGGATCCGCTCGCCCGGCTTCGCCGGGTCCAGCTTTGTGGTCGCCTTGTAGGTGTTGCCGTCCCCCGCCCGCCACACGAAATGCTGGGACGCGCCCTTGGTCAGGTCGCCCGAGGCCACATCCGGCCCCCAGAGCAGGGCCAGGGCGGACTCGCGCGTGTCCAGCCCGAGAAGCTGGGGCTCCCCCCCGAGATTGGCGAACGCCACCCGGGTGTCCAGCGTGTGCCCCTCCGCCGCCAGACGGAAGGTCTTGGTCACCCGCGCCCGGCCCGGGGCCTCCAGGGTGAAGACCGCCTCCGCGCCGTCAGGTGAGACCGCCGCGTCCCACCGGCGGTCGTTGGCCGCGTCCCCCCAGAACTTGCCGCCAAACCGCAGCCCGAGGGGGTACTCGGCGGCGGTGTCGGGCGTGTCCGGCTTGGGCTGGGGAACCAGCTGGAGGGAGTCGGCCCCCTCCCTGCCCAGAATGACCGTGGCCCGCTTCAGCCGCGCGCCCACGCGGGTGAAAACGAGTTCCAACTGGTCGTTCTTGAGCGTCACCTCGTCGGACGCGGGGTCCGCCGGGGTGTCGGCCGCCGGAGGCAGCCACGACAGGGGCGAGGCGGGGTCCACCGCCGGGGCGTCGGCGGCTTCGGCGGGCTGCGCCGGGGCGTCCGGCGGGGCCGGCGTCTCGGCGGTGACAGGCGTCTGCGGCGCGGGCTTCTTCGGCGGGGCCGGCATGAAAAACTGCGTCCACACCAGCACCAGCGCGACCATCAGCACAATGGCCAGCAGCTGGTTCCGCTGCATCTTCCTGTCTTGTTCATCGTCGAACAATCGCTGTTCTCCCTACAAAACGTCCGTCTTTGTCCGGACCCGCGGCGCGGGCACCGGATCGTGCCCCCCCTTGCAGAACGGCTGGCACCGCAGCAGCCGCCAGGCGGCGTAGGCCGTTCCCCGGAACACCCCGTGGGTCTGGAGGGCCTCCACCGCATACTGGGAACACGACGGGTAAAACCGGCAGTGGTTGCCCAGAAGGGGCGACAGCGTCCGCTGGTACAGCCGGATGCAGGCCACCAGAAGCCTAACCATCCAGCGCGCCCCCGCGGCGCAGCAGCCCTTCCAGTTCCCCGAAGAAATCCCCGGAGGCCAGTTCGGCGCTTCCCGGACGGGCCACCACCACGACATGCGTCCCCGCGGCCATCCCCGCGCGCCGCCGCCGGAAGAAATCCCGCAGACGGCGTTTGACCCGGTTGCGGGCCACCGCGTTGCCCACCTTGCGCGACACCGCCAGCCCCAGCCGGGGCTCCGGCGCGGAATCCGCCGCAAGATAGCAGATGAAATGCGCGCCCACGCTTTTTCGGCCCTTCTGGAAAACGAAATCGTATTCCTTGGGCCGCGTCAGGCGTGCCGACCGGGGAAATCCCTCCCCGGACACCGCGGGGTCGGGGGGGCGCACCCCTAGACCGTCAGGCGATACCGCCCCTTGCGACGGCGCGCCGACAGGACGCGCCGCCCGCCCGGCGTGGCCATCCGGGCGCGGAAGCCGTGCGTCCGCTTGCGTTTAAGATTTGAAGGCTGAAACGTCCTTTTCACAACGAGTTCCTCATGTCATACTGGGGGAGCGACCCCGGCGGCCGCTGGACAAGCGCACGCTCCCACGCCGTTCCTTACTGCGATTACGGAAAATTCCCGGGCATAACCGCCGGGCGTCCGCACAAAAACGAAGCACCCTCCGCCGGGTCGGGCGACTGGACGGTATAGTGTACCTTTTACCGCCGCCCAAGTCAAATAAATGGCGTCCGGGGGACAACCGGGGGATATTCCCGCCTATCCTGTCCCAGCATCCCCGTTCCCGTCGGAGACGCCTTCCTTCCTGCGCGCCCGCCGCTCCTTGACGAAACTCTCGGCCTGGTCCAGGGTGTTCAGCAGTAAAAAACATGCCAGGAGAAAGAACATCATCAGCGGCGGGGTATAAAGGTGAGGCAAACGGGATTGCTCCGAAAGCCCGGAAACGAGGAAGCACAGCGGCGTCACCAACACCAGCACGATCAGCGCCCCGCGCCGGGTGTAGTCCTTTCGCGCACCCAGCGCAAGGAGGGTGAGAACGGTGGGGACAAAGAGCATGCCGAATAGGAATAACGGACCGCCGAACCATGCCGCCACCGCCTCCCGTGCCCGGTATGCCCCCACCCCCACCGAGACCACGCAGACGATAAAGAGGGTCCAAGTTGTGATCCGCTGCCATTTCATGGGCGCTCTTCCTTGCTTTCCGGCCACCCCGACTCTTGAATAGCAGAAAAGCGGGGCGCTGTCAAGGGCTCTTTCGGGGAGGCCGCGGGCGGCTTCCTCCTGGCTGGGAGACGCCGCAGGGCTGTGCTATACTGGGCAAAGGATACAGACTGGCGGTCCGCGCTTCGGACGCGGCAATGAGCGAGGATCCAGGGCATGAACCGCAGGGATTTCTTCCGGAAGGCGGCCACGGGCGTGACGGCGCTGGGCGGGGGGGTGTACCTCCTCGGCGCGGCGTCGCCGAAAGACGCGGACCGCGCGGCCAAACAGCTTTGGCGAAGCACCTGGCGGCCCGAGACGCCGCACCGGCTGCCGGACGACACCCATGCCCTCGCCCAACGGGCGATCGCGGGAGAGCACGGGCGCGCCATGGTCCGCGCGGAGTTCCAGCTGGACCCCGCCGCCAGCCTGAACGCAACGCAGGACATGCGCTATGCACAGGCGGCCCTGCTCTGCGCCAAAAACGCCCCCCTGCGCGTCCTGCCGGGCGAGAAGATTGTCGGGTCGGCCACGCTGCTGGAGGCCCCAGCCCACCAGACCCCGGTGCTCGGCTGCGCGAGCGTCAGCCACACCACCATCGGCTTCGACAAGGGGCTGAAACTGGGCTACAAGGGGCT
>JAKPUV010000574.1 GCA_029554925.1 Candidatus Hydrogenedentota bacterium
TCCAGCGACCAGCCGTCAGCCTTCAATTGTGGCGGCTTGTAGCGCGCGCCCCGGGCTGCGACCGACTCAGGGAGCGAACCGAACTCTTTTTCGTCCTTAACGACCAAGACCGAGAATGTGTGGCTGTCGGCGGGGGAAACCTTGGAGGCGATGACGATGATCGGGTCCGTTGCCGCCTCGAACACCGGCAGCTCGCAGAAGTCAACCAGAGTCTCGATCTGTTGCGCGGCGAGAAGCTGGCGCAAGGCCCTTCCGTATCCGGCCTTTTGGAATTTGTTGGAGGTGATGAATCCCAGAATCCCGCCGCTCCGAAGGAGAGACAGACCGCGCTCATAGAAGAAGCAGTAGACGTCCCCGCGAGCGGCGAAGGTTTTGAAGGTGCTGCGCCAAACCTCTTGCTGCTTCGTCCTCGCGAACTTCTCCACGGAGATATACGGCGGGTTTCCGATTACGACATCGAAGCCATCCTTCAAGGACCGCCCGAACATCCAATGCGGGTCGAAGAAGTCGGCGCTGGCCTGCGGGTCGAAGGGGTCCCACGCGGCGAGGTGCCTGGCTTTCGCGGCGTTCACGGTTCCAAGGCTGTCTGCGAGGGTGTCGGCCAGCTTGCGGCGCAGGGCTTTGATTTCTCTCTGCAAGGCGAGTTTCTGGTCGCGCCGCTGGATGGTGAAGTGGCGGTGGTAAAGAGATTCGATCTCCTGTTCAATCTCATGGACCATTGGATTCACGAGTTCAAACTGTTCCATCCGTTTGATTTCCGGCAGGCCGATGAGGGTATTGGCGGCGACGAACTTGGTCTCCAGGTTGGGCAGGGGGCGGATGCCTCGGTTTTCCTTCTTGTTCAGATTGGTCCTCTGGTCGCAGACGAGGGAGATGAAGAAGCGGAGTTTGGTGATCTGGATGGCGACGGGCTGGATGTCCACGCCGTAGAGGCAGTTTTCGATGAGGTAGAGCTTGCGGCCGTAGTCGTCATTGTTGCCGGCGAAGGCGCGCTCCAGCTCCTCGCGCATGGGGGGGGAGTCGAGCTTGGCGAGCTGGGTCTGCTTCCAGCGCTCATTGTCGGGGTCGAGCTTGCCGAGGATATAGACGAGCTTGTGGAGGACGCCCATGGGGAAGGCCCCGGAACCGCAGGCGGGGTCGAGGACTTTCAGCGAATCAATCGCGGCAATAAGGCAGCCCACCTCGTCATCCGAGAACAGGTGCGGCTCGTCGGTGTAGGAAAACAACTGGTCCAGCCGCTGGGAGAGTGAGTGTGGGGCAGAGTGTGGGGCAGACATTCCTGTCTGCCCATTCTTAGAAGAAACGCTGGCAGAGGAATCGCAGACAGAAGACCCGGAAGAACCGCAGACAGGAATGTCTGCGCCACCTTGTTTTAGCCAGTACTCGTTGGGGGTGAGTCCGGGTTTGAGGGGGTTTTCCTGGATGTAGCGGAGGAAGTGGTGGTACTGGGCCTCGCTGCGGACGATGTGGTCGTAGGATTCGTCGAGCCAGAAGGTGCCGGAGGCGCCCAGGAGTTTGTTCGCCTCGCGGGCACTGGCGCCTTTGATGCCCTGGAGGAGTTTGGAGAGGTCGTGCCCCGGCAGGGGCTCAATGAGCGCGTGGACATGGTTGGGCATGATGACGGCGGAATGCACGATGAGGCGTTCACCGTCGAACTTGAGGAGGCAGGATTTGACGGCCTCGCGGATGTCGGGCCGGGCCAGCGCGCGGGAGCCCATGCCGGCGTCGAGCCACTGATCGAGCTGGTCCCCGAAGCGTTCGTTGTATTCGTCCCAGGTCTGTTCATCCCAGGGCTCGGGGTGGTGGCTGGTCCAGAGGTCGCGCTCGGCTTTCCAGGCTTTGAGTTTCTCCTGCGGGAGGGAGTCCGCCATGCGAAAGGTGATCCAGTAGATGGATCCGTCCTTTTTCCAGTGGGGAAGGTCTCGGCGGGTGATGGTGAGGGTGTCTTCTGACGGGGGGGCGGACGGGGAAGGGGAAGAAGGAGAAGAAAAAGAAGGAGAAGAAGAGGAGGAGGAGGAGGAAGAAGGGGAAGAGGAAGAGGAAGAGGAGGAAGAGGCAGACAGGAATGTCTGCTCCACCTTTGGGGCGACCTTTTGTTTTAGGTGGGCCTTGAGGGACTCGTCCACCATGTAGTCCACGATGGGGCGCGGGGTGTAGAAGGAGCCGGTCTGCTTGCGGGCGGTGGTCTTGGTCTCCTCGTTGTAGGAGGCGAGGAGGTTTTCAAAGACCTTGCCAAGCAGCTCGGGGTCGAGGGCGATTTCCTGGTCTATGGGGGTGTTTTCAACGATGGTGAACTTGTAGCGGTTCAGGAGGGTGATGAGGCCGGTGACGTTTTCGGATTTCCGTTTCTTGTCGCCGTAGACTTCAGAAAGGTCGGCGGTTTCCCCGCTGTCGAAGAAGAGGCGGTCGGGGACATGGGGGCGCTTTTTGTCATTGCGGGAGAAGCCGTCGAGGTAAAGCTTCCGGTTGGTTCCGTCCTCGGTGCGGTCGAGGCACTCGAAAAGGCCGCCGTTGAGGAAGGGGATGTCCTCGAACAGGGCGAGCGCCTCCTCCTCGGAAACGGCGAAGAGGCTCTCGTAGCGGTAGAGGGTGTTGACGTCATAGGTGGCGCGGTTCTTCTGAAACCCCTCGTCCCGGGCGAAGAACCGGTACGGCTTGCCGGTGCTGTCCTTGCCCATGCGCTGGTTGAGCGTGGCGAAGAAGAGGTTCTGGAGGATGGCGAGGTAGTAGGTGGAGCTGGTCTCACTCTCGGGATCGAAGCCCTTGAGGATTCCGGCGAGGTCTGCGGGGTGGAAGAGCTTTTCCGGGATGAGGTCCTTTTCCTTGATGAACCAGCAGAAGATGAGGCGGGTGAGGAGGCGGATGAGGCCGGTGGCGCGGCGTTTCTCCTCATTGGGCTCCAGGTCGTCGGGGAACTCGACCTGCGGGAGCGCCCAGAAGTACCAGTTGGCCAGCTCGCGGTAGAAGCGCTCGTTGAGCAGCTCGACGTTGAATATCTGCTCCCACGCGGCGTGGAGGGTGTCGAAGTCGGTGATGGGCTTCTTCTGCGGGTGGACCAGATTGGGCAGCGCGAGGGAGGCGAGGATGTCGAGGTGGCCGCGGTGGGGCTGGGCGAAGCTGATGTCTCGGATGAGGGTGGCCTTTTCGAGGACGTCCCTGCTGTCGTCGAGCTTGTTCCGGCGGCGGTTGATGACGGCGATGGTGAGGCGGTCGCCGTGCCTGAAGAGCACCATGACGGGCATGGGGAAGAGGCGGTTGATCTGGCGGGCGACGGCGGAGAACTTGCCGCGGGCATAGTCCCGGCCCTTGAGCCCGATGGCGACGAAGACGTACGACTTGAGCAGGCCGCGCTGGACGGAGTCGTCGGTGAAGAGGCTGTATTCGCGGCTGAGCTCCTGGTCCGTGAGCTGGAAGAGGAGGTCGGCGGATGTCCACTCGGGGACGAGGGCCTTGGCCTGGTCGAAGGGGCGGCCGGCGGCGAAGTGACCGAGAAAGTCCTGCGGCGTGGAGCCCGCGCCGACGATGAACCTGTCGCTCTCGTACCCCAGCGTCTTGAAGAACCGGCGGGCCGCATCCTTGAGCGGGAGGGTCTGGAACTCGGCGAGGTCGGTTTTCACGCGGTCGCCGACACTCATGCAATGTCCTCCTTGATGACCAGCCAGGTGATGAGCTCGAGGTCCGTGTCCTCTTGAACCTGCTCGCGGGCGTTCGGCAGGACGAAGCTGCGGCCGGACTGAAGGCCGGAGGCGGCGCGTTTGCGGAAGGTGGCCGCAATGGAGGCGACGGCCTTTTGCAGGAGCGCGCTGTATTGCGCCATGTCCCGGCCGTTGTCGGTCTCGCGGTCAAAGAGGTCGCAGAGGCCGCGCCAGGGCTCGTCCACGCCGAGGCAGAGGGACCGGTAGATTTCGAGAATCTGCTTGGGGCTCGTGAAGGTGTAGCGGACCTCGCCGTCGTCGCGAATGTAGACGAGGAAGTAGGGGTGGAGGGGGTTGACGGCCTCGTTGCCCCGGCCGTCGCCGGTGTGGCGGAGGCAGAAGATGACGCCGGGACGGACCTGGGGGTATTCGGAGTCCGGGGGCGCGAGGGCGTAGAGGCCCAGGGGGGCCTTTTCGAGGCGCTCGCGGTTGGCCGCGATGTAGTTGGCGAGCTCCATGCGGAAGTCGTTGAGGTTGAACTCGTTGAGGGCGACGGACTCGTTGAAGTCCTCAAGGTCGAGGACTTCATCCTTGAGCCGGAGGAGCTGGCGGTCGCGGTAGCGGAGGTCGGCCTGGATCAGCTCGCGGAGGTCCTCGGCCTGAAGGATGTTGTCCTCAGCCGTGGCGGAGAGGTCCACGAGGGCCATGCGGGCCTCGACGCGGTTCTTGAGGTTGATGTACTTGTTGAGGTCGGGGGTGGGCCAGAAATTGACGAGCTGGATTCCCGGGTTCAGGCTGCCGAGGCGGTCAATGCGCCCAAAGCGCTGGATGATGCGGACGGGGTTCCAGTGGATGTCGTAGTTGACGAGAAAGTCGCAGTCCTGGAGGTTCTGGCCCTCGCTGATGCAGTCGGTGGCGATGAGGAGGTCAATCTCCCCGTTCTGCGGGAGGGCGGGCATCTTGTCGCGCTGCTTGGCCCGGGGCGCGAAGTTTACAAGAATTTCCGTGTAATTGGGGCGGCCCAGGGTGGTGCGGTTGGGCCGGGCGCCGCCGGACACAAGGGCGATGTGAATGCCCAGCTCCTCCCTGGCCCATGTCGCGAGGTTCTCGTAGAGGTAGGCCGCCGTGTCCGCGAAGGCGCAGAACACAATCACCTTGCGGTTGGGCTCGCCGCGGCTGTTGACCGTCGGGTTCTTGACCTTTTCCTCAATAATGCCGCGCAGTTCGCGCAGTTTGGCGTCGCGGTCGGGGGTGACGGCGTGGGCGTTGTTGCGCAGCTTGAAAAGCTGTTCCCGGTCGCTCATAAGGTCCTTGAGCCACCGGTCCACATCGAGGTGAGCCATCTTGAACTTTCGGCTGCCGCCCACCTCGAAAGCCTCCAACAGTTCCTCGTCGTCCTCTTCGGGCAGCTCCATTTCGAGCTGGTCGGGGGGGATTAGGTGCTCCTGGACTCCGGGGCTACCCGGGCGGGATGCCTGCTGCTTGAACGCCTTGAGGCGGCGTTCAAGATGCTCGATTTTCTCGACCGTCCGCTCCATGGTGATGGCAAAGGAGTGGACGGAACTCTCGAGGCGCTTGAGGAAGTTCACCTTCATCATGCCGATGAGGAAGCGCTCGCGCTCGGCCTGGGAGAAGTTCCGGACGCGCTCCTCCTCGTATATTCCCTTGAACTCCTCCCTGACATACCGGGAGGGGTTGAACAGGCAGAGCTGGTAATTGTCGATTTCGTCGTTGAGCTGGTCGTAGGAGAGGAAATGCCCCTTCCGGTCTATCTCCGAGATGAGGGAAATCGGTTTAAGGCGGCGGGGGAAGCTGCCGATCTCCGCCAGCGCGGCCTTGTAGTAGCGCTGGATATGCTTGCGGGAGCGGGCAATGGTCAGCTCGTCGAGAAGGGTGAAAAAACCGGCGGGCAGGCGGTCCATGAGCGCCCGCACATCCTTGTCCCCCTGGCCGCGCGCCCATTCCATAAAGGTCTTCTGCGCCGCCCCGAGGGTGTCGCGTATGCTTGACACCTCGAAGGACTTCTCGAAGGCGTCGTCTCGCCCCTCGGTGGCGATGTAAATCTGGTTGCGCAGGTCTTTCAGGTCGTTGTTGACGGGCGTGGCGGAGAGAAGGAGCACCTTGGTCTTGACCCCCGCCTTAATGATGTCCTCCATGAGGCGCTCGTAGCGGCTCCGGCGGATGACGTTCCCGTCCTGGTCGCGGCGGCCCGGCGTGTTGTTGCGGAAATTGTGGGACTCGTCAATGACGACGAGGTCGTAGTTGCCCCAGTTGAGGGTGCCCAGGTCTATGCCGTCGGACTGGCCGGTTTCGCGGGACAAGTCGGTGTGGGCGAGAACGGTGTAGGCGAAGCGGTCGCGCAGGAAGGGGTTCAGGGTGCTGTTGTTCTGGGCGAGGTAGACCGTCCAGTTGTCCTTGAGCTTCTTGGGGCAGAGCACGAGCACGCGGTGGTTGCGCAGCTCAAAATACTTGATGACGGCGAGGGCGGTGTAGGTCTTGCCCAGGCCGACGCTGTCGGCGAGGATGCAGCCGTTGTGGGCGTTGATCTTGTTGATGGCCCCCTTGACGCCGTCCTTCTGGAAGTCGTAGAGGGCGCGCCAGATGTCCGTGTCCACGATGGCGGTCCGGTCGAAGAGCCGGGCGTCGTCGTCCCCCTCCTTCAAGAACCGCTCAAACACATGAAAGAGCGTCTTGAAGTACACGAATTCCGGGGAGTTGTCCGTGTACAGCTTCGCCAGGGCTTCCAGCACCTTCTGCTTGACGTCCTCGACTAGTTTCTCATCGCCCCACAGCTCGTCGAACCAGGCCTTAAGATCCGCCCGGTCGCGGTCGCCGTCCACGACCAGGTTCAGCTCGATGTTCGGGGTGGCCGCCACGCCCAGCCCGCGGCGGGTGAAATTGGAGCTGCCGAGGAGGGCGTGCTCCCGGTGGCCGTCGTGGATGTGGTAGAGCTTCCCGTGGAGGAGGTTGGACTCGCGTATGGAGCGAATCTCGGCCTTTTTCTCGATCCACTGGGCGCACCGGTGGGCGACTTCCTTCTGCTGGAGCCGGTTTTCCAGGGAAATCCCGTTGTCCTCAAGTCTGAACGCCTTGCTTTCGGTCTTTTCGGGGTCCAGGGTGTTGACATAGCGCGGTTCGCCGAAAAGGAAGCGCATGCCGCCGATCTGGTCGAGCTCCGCGCCCAGCGCCTCGTAGGCGTAAATGGTGAAATAGGCGGAGACAATGGAGAGGGCGCTGCCCTCTGCAATTCGGTCCTTCAGGAAGTCGGCGACACGCCCCCTGCGGTGGTTGTCAATGATCCCCGAATCCGCCGCAACCTTGTTTTCTTCCATGCCTGTCCGCCCTTGACTCTTGGGACCGGCCTGGCCCCCTGTGCAATCGGTGGTCAGCGCGGGCCACCCGCCCCGTGGGTCCATGGTAGCCCGCTAGTACGCCCGGCATCAACTTTTTCGCATGACGGACGGGCGGACAGGAATGGGCGGACAATGGGCAGACAGGAATGTCTGCCCCACATTGCATGAAGGTGCGGCAGACATTCCTGTCTGCCCCGGCGTTCCCCGGCGCCGCCTTTCGGCTATACTACGGCCTGTTTTTCACCCGTTTGCGCCGTGAGTTGCTGCCGGCGCCACCCCGAAGGACCCCCATGCCCCGCGACAGCATAGGAGAGGACAGTCTGCGACGCTTCCATCCGGAGGCGCTGGCGCTGACGCAGGAGGCCGTCGCCGAGGCGGGCGGGCAGGAGGTCTTCCTGGCGGGTACGCTGGCGGACGACGGGCGGGTGTCGGCGGTGCGCGTGCTGGCGCGGGGGAACAGCGACATGGTGCCCGCGCTGTTTGAGGGGCTGGACATCCGGGATGTGGTGATCCACAACCACCCGTCGGGCAACCTGTCGCCGAGCGGGCCGGACCTGGCGCTGGCGTCGGCCTACGCCGCCCACGGCCACGGCATGTTCATCGTGGACAACGAGGCGCTGTCCGTTTATGTGGTGGTGGAGCCGTTCACGCGGAAGAAGGCGACGCGGCTGGCGGCGGCGGAGTTGCAGGCCTTTTTCCGGCCCGACGGCCCCATGGCGCGGCATCTGGCCGGCTTCGAGCTGCGGCCCCAGCAGTCGGCCATGATGGAGGCCATCGCGGAGGCCTTCAACGGGGACGGCTTTTCGGTGATCGAGGCCCCCACGGGGGTCGGCAAGACCTTTGCCTACCTGCTGCCCGCGATCCTGTGGACCCTGCGCAACAAGGAGCGCGTGGTGATCTCCACGCGGACCATCAACCTCCAGGAGCAGATCATCCACAAGGACATCCCGCTGATCCGGCGGGCGCTCGGGCTGGAGTTCGCCGCCTGCCTCGTCAAGGGCCGCAACAACTACGTGTGCCTGCGGAAACTGGGGAACGCGCTGGCCGAGATGACGCTGTTCGAGGAGGAGTCCGCCAAGGTGCAGCTGGAGGCGGTGGCCGAATGGGCGCGCACGACGGAGGAGGGCAGCCTGTCCGACCTGTCCTTCGTGCCGTCGCGCGACCTGTGGGAGAAAATCCGGAGCGAGGCGGACACCTGCGCCATGGGGCGCTGCCCCAACCAGCAGAAGTGCTTCGTGGGGAAGGCGCGCCGCGCCATGGCGGGGGCGGACGTCCTGGTGGTCAACCACCACATGCTCTTCTCGGACCTGGCGGTGAAGAAGGAGGCGGACGACTTCACGTCCATGGCGGTGCTGCCGGCCTTCCACCGGCTCATTCTGGACGAGGCCCACTCCGTGGAGGACTCGGCCACGGAGTACCTCGGCGTGTCGGCCACGCGCATGGGCGCGCGGACGCAGTTGAACCGGCTCCACCGCACCGAGGGCGGGCGCGAGCGCGGGCTCTTCCCGCTGGTGCGGTTCAAACTGGCCCGCGAGTGCTCCCAGCTTCCCGCGGAGGACTACGCGCGGCTCCTCGACCTGCTGGAGAAGGAGGCCGCGCCGGCCCTGGACGCGGCGCGCGACGCCCTGGAGACGGTCTTCGGCGCCCTGCGCGAGCTGGCGGGCGGACTCAGCGGACAGATCGGCCGCGAGATCAAGTGGCGGCTCACGGAGGAGGTGCTGGCAAAGCCCGAGCTCCGCGAGATGCACACGGTCTGCACCCTGCCCGCCGTCGGGGCGGTCCGCGCGCTGTCGCGGGTGCTGGAGGCGCTGGTCCGCAGACTGGGCGACATTCCCCGGGGCCCGGACAACGCGGAGCCGCCGCTGGTGTCGGAGGCGCTGGAGCTGAACGCCTGCCGGATGCGGCTGGAGGCGGTGGCGGACACGCTGGCCGAGTGCACCAGCGAGACGCTCCAGGAAAACACGGTGCGCTGGGTGGAGATGGACAGCGACAACGACCGGTATGTCCGCGTGGTCCGCTGCCCCCTGGAGGTGGGGAAACCCCTCGCCGAGTGGGTGTACCCGCAGTTCACCACGCTGGTCATGACCTCCGCCACCCTCACGGTCGAGCGGAAATTCGCCTACTTCTTCCAGCGGCTGGGGCTCAACCTGGTCGCCGAAGAACGCATCAAGACCCTCGCCCTGGACTCCCCCTTCGACTTCAAGAGCCAGGTCATGGTCTGCGTGCCCACGGACCTGCCCGATCCCGGCGACCGGGCCTTCCTGGAGCAGGGGGTGGAGGCGGTCTGGCAGGTGCTGGAGCACACCCGGGGCCACGCCTTCGTGCTGTACACCTCCTTTGCCGCCATGAACCACGCCTACCGGAAACTGGAGGACCGCCTGCGCGCGGCGGGGATCACGGCCCTCTGCCAGGGCAAGGCCACCCGCACCCAGCTGCTGGAGGAGTTCCGGCGCGACACCTCCAGTGTGCTCTTCGCCACGGACAGTTTCTGGGAGGGCGTGGACGTTGCCGGGGACGCTTTGCAGTGTGTTATACTGCCAAAACTGCCCTTCAGGGTGCCCACGGAGCCCGTTCAGGAGGCCCGTGCCGGGGCGATTGAGGCCGCCGGAGGAAACGCCTTCATGGAGTATTCCGTGCCCCAGGCCGTCATCAAGTTCCGGCAGGGCTTCGGGCGGCTCATCCGGCGGCGGACCGACTGGGGGGCCGTGGTGATTCTGGACCGGCGGGTGACCACCAAATACTACGGGCGGATATTCCTGAAGTCCCTCCCCGACCTGGACGTGGACGCCGGACTGTCCGAAACCGTGCTGAAGAAACTTGGCGGGTTCTTCAAGGCCCGCCGGAAAACGGGAAAGAAACCATGACCACCCCCCTCGACATCAAAGTGAATGTGGCACGGGCCAAGGCCGCCGCCGTGGGCGCCGCCCACGGGGTGACCCCGGCGGAGCTTGCCGAACTGGAGCCCCGCGCCCTGGAAATCCTCTCCCTCCTCCGCGGCGAGCGGGCGGCGGCCAAGTACGGGTTCTACGACCTGTACAAGGACGACGCGGCCTTCGCCGGTGTGAAGGAGAAGGCGGCGCATTTCGCGAAATTCGGCTACGAGAACCTCGTGGTGCTGGGCATCGGCGGGTCCGCCCTGGGCCTGACGGCCCTCCAGACGGCCCTCAACCCGCCCTACTACAACCTGCTTTCGCGGGGGAAACGGCGCGGCCCCCGGCTGTTTGTCATGGACAACATTGACCCCGTGACCTTCAAGGCCATGCTGCGCCTGTGCCCGCCGAAGAAGACGCTGTACAACGTCATCTCGAAGTCCGGCGGCACGGCGGAGACCATCAGCCAGCTCATGATCGTGGTGGACCAGCTGGAGAAGGCCCTGAAGGGCGCTCCCCTCGCCGACCATCTGGTCGTCACCACCAGCCCCCGCCATCCCGACGCCCCGAAGAGCCTGCTGCACCCCGTGGCGGACACCTACGGCCTCGTCTCCTTCCCGATCCCGCTCAACGTGGGCGGGCGCTTCTCCGTCTTCTCCCCCGTGGGCATGTTCCCCGCGGCGATGCTGAACATGGACCTCGACGCCATGCGCGAGGGCTGCGCCGCCATGGACGCGCGGTGCTCCCTCGCCTCGCTGGAGGAGAACCCCGCGTGCCTGCGCGCGGCCTTCCAGTACCTGCTCGACACGCGGAAGGGCAAGACCATGTCGGTCATGATGCCCTACGCCGACGGCCTGCGCGACGTGGCGGACTGGTATCGCCAGCTGTGGGCGGAGAGCCTGGGCAAGCGCTTCGGCCTGGACGGCGGCGAGGTCTTCGCCGGGCAGACGCCCATCAAGGCCCTGGGCGCCACGGACCAGCACTCGCAGGTGCAGCTCTACCGCGAGGGGCCGAACAACAAGGTCTTCAACATCATTGAGGTGGCCAAGTTCGGGACCACGCTCAAGATCGCGGACACCCTTCCGGACGTTCCGGGGCTGGGCTACCTGCGCGGCAAGAGCATGAACCGCCTGATGGCCGCCGAGCTGCGCGGCACCATGGACGCCCTGAAGGCCTCCGCGCGCCCCGTGATCCACGTGACCCTGCCCGTGCTCAACGCCCACACCGCCGCCCAGCTCCTGTACATGCTCGAGGTCGAGACCGCCGTGGCCGGCAGATTGTACGGCGTCAACACCTTCGACCAGCCGGGCGTCGAGGAGGGCAAGATCATCGCCCGCAGGCTCATGGGCGGCGAGGGGTAGGGAATGGACGCCGGGACGCCCGGGCACGGCGGCGTATCCGCCGGCGACGTGGCACGGTTGCGCCGCAACCGGCGCACCTACCGCTACTGTGTGTCCGCCTGCGTGTTCCTCTGCCTGTCCCTGTGGTTCGCCGAGGGCTACCTGCGCTTTGACCGGTCGGAGACGCAGTACCGCATGGCCCTGGGCCACGCCCGCGAATCCGCCCGGCCCATCCTGCGCAACGCCGTGAAGCGGGACGCGCTGGTGAACGACCCGCCCACCGCCCGGTATCTGGAGGCGCTGGCGGACGTGGAGGAGCCGGACCTGGTGCTGCCCGCCTACGAGCAGGCCCTGCGCCTCGACCCGCGCAACGCCTTCCTGCTGGTGAAATTCGGGTGTGCCCTGCTGGACGCCGGCCGCCCGGTGGACGCCCGGGAGCGCTTCCGCGCCGCCGCCCTGCACCCCCCGCACAACGCGCTGCCCCGCTATCTGGAGGCGGCGGCCCTCCACGCCTCCCTCGGCCCGGAGGATGATCTGGGCGAGGTGATGGCGCTGCTGGTGCGCGCGAACGGGTCGGGGGACCCCGTGCTGTTTCCCGAGCCCCTGTGGCACGCCACCCTGCCCGCGCGGGGCGCCAGGCACGCCGACATGGAGCGGGAACTGGCGGCGCGGTGCCTGGCCCCCCTGCGCGCGATGGCGGGGCATCTTCTCTCCCGGGCCGAGCGCGACATCGCGGGCAACGACTTCCGGGACTGGGACGCCTGGCTGGGGCAGATCGCCGCCGCGGGCGCCATGATCGCCGGAAACCCCCGGTCGGAGGAGAACCGTCTCCGCGCGGACCGCGCGTCGGAGGGGCTGCGCATTCAGGCGGAGGCCCTGAAACTGCGCCGGCGCATCGCCGACGCCCGCGGCGACACCGCCGCCGCGGAGGCGCTGGACGCACTGGACGTCCTGCTCGGCGGGGCGCGCGAGGAGCTGGCCGGGTTTGAGAACCGCCGGGGGGAGGTGGTGCTGGCGCATACCGGCCGCCTCAACGCGCCCCTGGCCGCCGCGGGGAAGACGCTGGCCCTGCTGATGCTGCTCTACCTTGCGCTCAGCGCAACGGGGGCGGCCCTCGGCGGCGCGGCCTCGGAGGCGAAAAACATCCCCTCGCCGCTGCCGGTGTCCGCCATGCACGGGGTGGTGGCCGCCGCATGGTTCGCGGCCCTGGTGCTGTATAGCCGCGGCGCGCCGCTGGACTGCCCCGCCTGGGTGGCCTCGGCGGCGGGGTTCCTGTGGGACGCCGCCGTGGTGGCGGCCTTGGCGCTGACCCCCGTTGCGGCATGGGCGCAGTGGCGGAACGCCCCGGAGGAGTTCCGCGGACGGCTCGCGGCCGCCGGCGGCGCGCGGCGCCGACTTGCGGGGGCGGGACTCGCGGTCGGGTTCTTCCGCAGAAACATCGGTGCCCTGCTCGGGCTGTTCCTCTGCGCCGTGTGCGTGTGGGCGCTCGCCCACCGCCTCGCCTCGGGGCTGTACCCCTACCAGATTCCCCTGCTGGCCACGGGGCTCGAATCGGAGGAGACGGAACTGGTCAGGCGGGTTTTGCTTTCGGTCCTTTCCTCCTGACCGGTCGCGGTGCCGGGGCGGCGCCCTTTCCGGAATCCCGGGACTTGCCACCGGTCTTGGAAGGGGGCGTCTTCTTCCGGCGGGGACAGTCAGGGACACAGGCAAAACAGGTGCCCACGCAGATGTCCTCCCGGTCCTCTTCCCCGCGGTTTTTCTCCTCGGAAGGCGTCATGGCGGCATCATAGCCATCCGCCTGTCCGCGCCGCAAGCGGCCCCAGGGACGGCGTGCTAGAATGGCGGCGGCATGAAACGGATCCTGCACATGGACATGGACGCCTTCTTCGCCTCCGTGGAGGTGGCGCGGAATCCGCGCCTTCGCGGGAGGCCTGTGGTGGTCGGCGGCGAGCCGGGGGACCCGCGCAGCGTGGTTTCCAGCGCATCCTATGAGGCGCGCCATTTCGGCGTGCGCTCCGCCATGCCCATCGCCGAGGCGCACCGGCTCTGCCCCGGGGCCGTGTTTCTCCGGGGGGACCACGAACTGTACGGGGCGGTCTCCCGGCGGATCCACACCCTGCTGGAAAGCGTCTCCCCCCTGGTGCACATGGCCTCCATCGACGAGGCGTATGTGGACATCACGGGCTCCCTGCGCCTCTTCGGCGGCGAGGAGGCCCTGGCCCTGGGGCTCAAGGCCCGCATCCGCGGGGAGACGGGGCTGCCCTGCACGGTCGCCGTTGCGGCGAACAAACTGGTCTCCAAAGTGGCGGCAAACGAGGTGAAACCCGACGGGTGCGTCTCCATTCCCGCCGGCGGTGAGGCGGCGTGGCTGGCCCCGCTGCCCGTCGGAAAACTGCCGGGGATCGGCCCCCGGACCCGCGAGATGCTGGAGAGCCTGGG
>JAKPUV010000580.1 GCA_029554925.1 Candidatus Hydrogenedentota bacterium
CTCCGCGGCGCGCCGCGGCATTGTACGCCCCAAGCGGGCCCCCGCACCAGTGCAGGTTGGGAATGCCCGGCCCGATGCGGTATTCTCTTTCCGCCCGGTGCATTGGCTGAACCCCAACGGAGATCCCCGTCCATGAAGCACGCTTCCGCGCCCGCCGCCCTGCTGACCCTGGCACTTCTGCTGGCGGCTGTTCCCGCGTCGGCGGCGCCGAACGTCCTCTGGCAGATTGGCCGGAGCGACGACAGCGCCGGGGAGTTTGCCCTCGCGCCGAACAACTACGGCGCCTTCAGTGCGGACGGCGTCTTCTGCGTCGGCATTTCACGGCCCGAGACGGACTGGCCCTATGTGCACCCCGGCCCCGGCGACAACTGGGCGGGCGGCAAAACCCACCCCTTCTCCGTGTTCTTCAATCTAGACAAAGCGCCCGAAGAGGGCGAGTGCTCCCTGGTGCTGGACCTGGCGGACACGCACCACTACGCGCCGCCGCGCCTGCGCGTCGAACTGAACGGCAAGGGGGTGGACCGGAAGACCGAGCCCGGTTCCGGGTCGGACGCCTTCCTGTCGGGCGCTTCGGACAAGGGCAAGGAAACGCTCATTACCGTGACCTTTCCGGCATCCACCCTGCGCGCCGGGGAAAACACCGTGACGATCACGCTCCTGGCGGGGAGCAGCTGGGCGGTATATGACGCCCTGTGGCTGGAGGCCCCGCGCGGGGCAAAACTCGCCAAGACCACCAAGCCCTTCCTCCAGATCGGCGCGCCGACCAGCCCGCCGCTGCTCCTGGAGCGCGACGGAAACCTGCTCCAGGTGCTGCGCGTGCCGGTGCGCCATTTCGGCGACGCCCAAGAGGCCGAGGTGAGCGTGGACGGCGGCCCGGCGACGCGGCACCCACTGGTCAAGGGGCTCCAGACGCTGGAGGTGCCGGTGCCCGCGGCGGACCAGCCGCGGGACGTGGCGGTGGAGGTCCGCGCGGACGGCGCAACGGCGCGGGAGACGGCGACGGTGATGAACGCGCGCCGCTGGACGGTGTACCTCATGCACCACACCCACCTGGACATCGGCTACACGCACCTTCAGAGCGAGGTCGAGCAGAAGCAGTGGGACCACATGGA
>JAKPUV010000582.1 GCA_029554925.1 Candidatus Hydrogenedentota bacterium
GTTCCCTGACGTTGCCTGCGCGCGCGTCCCATTGCCATGCCTGACATCTCCCGGTTGGCCTCACGGAAAGTGTACCATACTCACAGCTCTATGTCAATAACATACACTGCCGCAAGACGGCCTTTCGCCACGGGCTGCTAGGACACGGCGGGCGGTCCGGCTCGGGACGGGAACGGGTGGGGCGTTTTCTTGACATGCCCGGGCGGACGGCGGGATACTTCCAAAAAGAGGGGCGGACAGTGCCCCCTGGGCTGGGTTTGAACCGGGTGCTTCGGCGCCAAGAAGGAATGTCGGGGATGTTTCCAAAAGCGGCACGGGTGAAATGGGTGTTTTCGGGGCTGACGGTCGCGCTGGCCTGCCTGTCGGCCATGGGCCAGGCGCCCGCCCCCTCGACGGTAATGGACAACTTGCCGCCGGAAAAACGGGCGATGATCGAAATGACGATCATTGACAGTCCGCCCAGACCCCCGGCGGGCGTTGAACGGCCGGCCGTGGATGTCAGCAGGCTCAACAACAAGACGACGAACCTCCTGGCGGTGCCCACGTCCACATGGACCTACGGATGCACCGCAACCTCGGCGGGCATGATCTTCGGCTACTACGACCGCAACGGGTACTCCAACATGTACACCGGGCCCACGAACGGCGGCGTGTGCCCCCTGACGGAGCTTGGGCAGGGCGACGACCCCTCCTCCCCCCTCGCAGGCGCCTGCTCCATCATCGCCACGCAAAACGGCTTTGACGGACGGACCACCCCCGGCCATGTGAACGACTACTGGATTTCCTATGACTCCGAAGGCCCCGACCCGTGGGAGAGCGGCGGCACGGAACACACCTGGGGCGACTGCACGGCGGACTTCCTCGGCACCAACCAGTGGAAGTGGGACTTCATGGGCGGTGACGGGGTGAAGGACTTCAACACGGACGGCGGCACGGCGGTTTACTCCGCCAGCACCAACGCCAAACTGTACGACTGCATCCCCCCGGCATCGGCCGGGTTGCCGCAGACCGAGGCCTGCCACGGCCTGCGTCTCTTCGCCGAGTCGCGGGGCTACACGGTGCTGGAGAATTACACCCAGAAGGTGGACGCCGTGGTCGCGGGCGGATTCTCCTTCGCCGACTACAAGACCGAGATAGACAACGGGTTCCCCGTGATGATCCACGTCGTGGGGCACACGATGGTCGGTGTGGGCTATGACGACAGCACGACCCCCGGCACCGTCTACCTCCACGACACCTGGGACAACTCGGTCCACAGCATGGCCTGGGGCGGCGAATACATGCCGGGAAGCGGCATGGGCCTGGTGATGCAGTCCGTGACCATCATCCATCTGGCGGGGCTGGACCCGGGCTCCCTCCAGGTCACCCTTTCGCCGCCGGAAGCCGTGGCGGCGGGGGCCAAATGGGCGCTCGACGGCGGCGCCTGGCAGGATTCCGGCGCAACCCTGACTGATGTGCCGGCTGGCCCGCACACCGTCTCCTTCCTGCCCGTGGCCGGGTGGGACACGCCGAACAGCCAGACGGTGATTGTCAACAGCAACCAGCTCACCACCGGAACGGGCGCCTACTTCCACCTGTGCGACGGCGTGGGCGCGTGCAACCGGCAGTGGACGGGCGCGGGCGACGCGTCCTGGTTCTTCCAGACCGCGGTCAGCAAGGACGGCTGGAACGCCCTCCAGAGCGGCGACGTGGGGGACAATGAGGCTTCGGTGGTGCAGACGACGGTGACCGGCCCCTGCACGGTCAGCTTCTGGTGGAAGGTGTCCAGCGAGGAAGACTGGGACTACCTGACCTTCTACGTCAACTACGGCGTCAACGAGGAAATCTCCGGGGAGATTGACTGGGCCCAGGTGACCGTGGACCTGCCCGCAGGGGAGAACGTCCTGGCTTGGGCCTACAACAAGGACGAGATGATCTCCTCAGGCGCCGACGCAGGGTGGCTGGACCAGTTTGTCGTGATGGAGACCACGCCCCCGACGGGGTCCGTCGTGATCAACAGCGGCCAGTCATACACCGCCGACCCGGACGTGCTGCTGTCGCTCACCTACGACGACGGCGACGGGTCGGGCGTGTCGGGCATGCGGTTCAGCAACGACGGGGCCACCTGGTCCGCGTGGCAGAAGCCCGCGGCCACCAAGGCCTGGACCGTTCCGGCGGGCGACGGGTACAAGACCGTGCGCGCCCAGTTCCGCGACAAGGCGGGCAACGTCTCGGCGCGGTACGCCGACTACATCCTGCTGGACGCCGCGCCGCCGACGGGCGGCATCGTCATCAACAACAACCAGTCCGTGACCGCGAGCCAGAATGTCACGCTGGGCCTCACCTGGGACGACGGCGCCGGGTCCGGCGTGAGCCGGATGAGGTTCAGCAACAACGGGTCCACCTGGAGCCCCTGGGAGCCCGTGGCGGCGACCCGGGCCTGGACCCTGGGCGGCGGCGCCCCGGGCTACTACACCGTGCGCGTGCAGTACCTCGACCGGGCGGGCTTCGTCTCCGACCGGCTCAACGACTACATCCGGCTGGCCCCCTGAGCGCCTGAAGACCTCCGTTTTTTTGCCGCCCCGGCCCCCGCGAGCCGGGGCGGCTTTTTTCGCCGCCGCGCCTCCCTTGACAATCCCCGGGCGGCGGCGGGATGATGGGGGCGGGTTGCAGGCCGACGGACGGGCCGCCCAGGGAGAACGGCATGAAGGCGCTGGTTTTTGACGGAACGCCGCGCGTGGAGGAGCTGCCCGCGCCCGAGCCGGGGCCGGGCGAGGCGCTGGTGCGCGTGCTGTCCGCGGGGGTCTGCAACACGGACCTCGAAATCTGCCGGGGCTACATGGACTTCCACGGCGTGCTCGGCCACGAGTTTGTCGGGCTGGTGGAGAAAACCCCCACCCGCGCCCTGGAGGGCAAACGGGTCGTGGGCGAGATCAACTGCGTCTGCCACCGCTGCGAATGGTGCCGCATGGAGATGTTCCACCACTGCGCCGCCCGCACCGTCCTCGGCATCGCCGGGCGGCCCGGCGCCTTCGCCGAATACCTTACCCTGCCCGAGGAGAACCTCCACCCCGTGCCGGGGAACATCCGCGACGACGTGGCGGTGTTCACCGAGCCCCTGGCCGCCGCCTTCCGCATTCTGGAGCAGGTGCCCGTCGGCCCGGCGGACCGGGTCGTGGTGCTGGGCGACGGCAAGCTGGGGCAGCTTTGCGCCCAGGTGCTGGCAACGCGCACCCGGAACCTCGTCTGCGCGGGCAGGCACCGGTGGAAACTGGACCTGCTTGCCGCGCGGGGCGTCGCGGTGTGCCTGGAGGACGAGCCCGTGGCCCCCGGGGCGGACCTCGTGGTGGAGGCGACGGGCAGGCCGGAGGGGCTGGCCCGCGCCCTGGAACTCGTGCGCCCGGAGGGAACCCTTGTCCTCAAGTCCACCGTCGCCGAGACCATCCCCCTGGCCTCGGTGCTGGCGGTGGTGAACGAGATCCGGATCGTCGGGTCGCGGTGCGGCCCGTTCCGCCCCGCCCTGGCCGCCCTCGCCGCGGGCGAGGTCGAGGTGCGCCCGATGATCACCGAGGCGTATGATTTGGCCGAGGGCGTCACCGCGCTGGCCCGCGCCCGCGACCCGGGCGTCATGAAGGTCCTGCTGCGCATGTAGCCCCGCACGCCGTCCGACACCATCCCCCGGAACAACAAGGAGGAACAATGGTAGGAAAACCGCTCACACGACGCGCCCTTCTCGCCGGGACGGGCGTTGCCGCGCTCGCCGCCGCTCAGGAGACCGGCGCCCCCCCGCAGCCGGCCCCGGTGCGGGCGCCGGGCGCCGCCAAAACGCCGGAAAACACAGGCAGCCAGCGCCTCTCCCTCACCCAGCTTCAGGCCTGGGAGAAGCTGGGCTACGGCATGTTCCTTTGTTTCGGCATGAGCACCTTCGTGCAGAACGAGCTGCCCTCCGGCGCGGACCCGGCGTCGGTCTACGCCCCGGACGCGCTGGACGTGGACCAGTGGGTCTCCATCGCCCGCGATGCC
>JAKPUV010000586.1 GCA_029554925.1 Candidatus Hydrogenedentota bacterium
GTCCGCGCGCGGGGCGCGGACACCACAGGAGGATCCGCATGTACATCGGACGCATCGTGAGCGTGGCCCGGACCCTTGACGACCGCCTGTGCGCGGCGTACCGCGTTTCCAGCAGGTCGTTTCCCAACCGCACCGCCGTGGCCGGGGAGGGCAAGGTGAGTATTGTGCCAAAGCCCGGGCACGAAATGGACGTGTACAAGAACCCCTACATCGCCTACAACTGCGTGCGCATCGTGCGCAACGGCGATGTGGCGGTGGTGACCAACGGCAGCCAGACCGACGGCATCGCGGAAAAGATTGACCAGGGCATGCCCCCGCGCGACGCCCTGGCGCTGGTCTCGCTGGCCCTGGACTTCGAGAAGGACAGCTACAACACGCCGCGCATCAGCGCCGTGGTGGACAAGAAGAGCAGCACGGGCTGGCTGGCCATCGTGCGCCATGACGGGCTGGAGGTGGAGCGCATTCCGCTGTACCCGGGCCGTCTGTGGTATGTGGCCACCTACGAGGAGAACACGATCACCGAGGCGCGGGGGGACGAGTTTCCCGCCGAGACCCCGGAGGAGGCGTGCGACTTCATGCTTGGCGGCGGCGTTTTCGCCCAGCGCGACAACCCGGTGACGGCGGTGGCCGCCATGGCCGGGTACGAGGGCTATGAAATCTTCGTGAAGGACGCGCCGGCGGTCTGAAGAACCGCCGGTCCGCAACCACGCGCGCGGCCACCGCGGCCCGCAAACGGGAAGGCCCGCAATTCATGGCAAAAGACACAAGTGTCTATGTGAGCCCGCTGGTGGAGCGCTTCGCCACGGCGGAAATGGCCCGCCTCTGGAGTGCCGACCGCAAGTTCTCGACCTGGCGGCGCTGCTGGGTGGCCCTGGCGGAGGCGGAGCGCGAGCTGGGCCTGAACGTCACCGAGGAGCAGATCGCCGAGATGCGGGCGCACCTCGACGACATTGACTACGCGGCGGCGGAGGCCTACGAGCGCAAGACCCGCCACGATGTCATGGCCCACATCCACGCCTTCGGCGATGTGGCGCCTCTCGCGCGGCCCATCATCCACCTCGGCGCGACAAGCTGCTATGTGGGCGACAACACGGACCTGATCCTGATCCGCGAGGGGCTGGACCTGCTGCTGGCGAAGGCGGCCGCCGTGCTGGCGAAGCTGCGCGACTTCGCCCTCGCCCACAGGGACCTGCCCACCCTCGGCTACACGCACTTCCAGCCCGCCCAGGTGGTCACCGTCGGCAAGCGCGCCTGCCTCTGGGCGCAGGACCTCCTCCTCGACGTGCTGGAGCTGGAGGCCGTCCGCGCCGGGCTCCGCTGCCGCGGCGTCAAGGGCACCACGGGCACCCAGGCGTCGTTCATGGCCCTCTTCGACAACGACGCGGAGAAGGTGCGGCGGCTCGACCGCCTCGTCGCGGAGAAGCTCGGCTTTGACAGCGCCTTCACCATCACCGGCCAGACCTACACGCGCAAGGTGGACACGCGGGTGCTGAACGCCCTCGCGGGGATCGGCGAGTCCGCCCACAAGTTCGGCACGGACATGCGCCTGCTCCAGAACATGAAGGAGGTCGAGGAGCCCTTCGAGTCCACGCAGGTGGGCAGTTCCGCCATGGCCTACAAGCGCAACCCCATGCGCTGCGAACGTATCTGCGCCCTGTCGCGCTTCCTCATGGTCGGGCCGCTCCACGGGGGGCTGACGACGGCGGTGCAGTGGTTCGAGCGCACCCTCGACGACTCCGCCATCCGCCGCCTGAGCCTGCCCGAGGCCTTCCTCGCCGCCGACGCCGTGCTCAACCTCTGGCTGAACGTCATGGAGAACCCGAAGGTCTACCCGAAGGTCATCGAGAAGCACCTGTGGGCCGAGCTGCCCTTCATGGCCACGGAGAACATCCTCATGGCCTGCGTGCGCCGGGGCGGCGACCGTCAGGAGCTGCACGAGGTCATCCGCCGGCACTCGCAGGCCGCGGGCGCCCGGGTGAAGGAGGAGGGAGCGGACAACGATCTGCTGGACCGGCTCGCCGCCGACCCGGCCATCGGCATGACGCGCGACGAGATCAACGGGGCGCTGAACCTGCGCGAGTTCGTGGGCCGCGCCCCGGAGCAGGTGGTGGAGTTCCTGGAGGAGGAGGTCGCCCCGGTGATCGCCCGCCACGGCGGCGGGGGTGTCGCGTCGGACGTGCGCGTGTGACGGAACCGCCGGGACAAACGGCATGGCCTGTGAAGAGAAAACCGCGTTCATCGTGAACCCCCACGCCGCGCAGGGGCGCACCCGGCACGGATGGCCCCGCCTGCTCAAGAGCGTGGAGCAGCGCTTCTCCAACTTCGATGTCTTCGTGACCGAGCGGCCCTTCCACGCCGTCGAGCTGACGCAGAAGGCCCTGTGGAACGGATACACCCGCATCGTCAGCGTCGGCGGCGACGGCACCCACTTCGAGGTGACCAACGGCTTCTTCGAGGGGGCGCGGCCCGTCAACCCCGACGCCGTCCTCTCCATCCTCCCCTACGGCACCGGGTCCGACCTCGCGCGGACCCTCGGCATCCCCACCGGCGCCCGGTCGCTGCCCCTGCTCGCCAGCGACCGCGTGGTCCGCGCCGACGTCGCCCGCATCACCTGCGCCGGCCTCGACGGCGGCGAGAACATGTGCTACTTCCTCAACACCAGCCGCATCGGCATCGGCGGCGAGGTCGTCTGGCAGGTGAACCACAACACCAAGGCCTGGGGCGGCTTCGTCTCCTACTGCTGGGGCACCCTGCGCGCCCTCTTCGCCTACACCGACAAGCCCATGAAAATCACCATTGACGGCGAAACCCGCGAGCAGGTCGTCAAGGAGATCATCATCGCCAACGGCTGCTACGACGGCGGCGGGATGCACATCGCCCCGAAGGCGAAGCTGGACGACGGCCTCTTCGACATCTACATCATCGGCCCCGTCTCCCTGCTCGACGCCCTCGTCAGCCTGCCCCTCATCTACCGCGGCGGCCTCGAGTCCCGCCCGGACGTCGTCACCTTCCTCCGCGGGAAATTTATCCAGGTCGAATCCCCCGAAGAGGTCAAGATCAACACCGACGGCGAGGTCCCCGGCTACCTCCCCGCCGCCATCGAACTCCTCCCCAAGGCCATCTCCGTCGTCACCGGCCGCTGACGGGGGAGGCGCCAATCCAGCCGGCAGGGTCCGGGGGGCGTGGCAAGCAGAACCCCCGGCGTCCCGGGGGCGGGACGCCGGGGGTTGAAAAGGGGCTTACGGAAGCAACGCACCGAAGACGTGGGAGGCCTCATGGAAGATCATGCCCCCCGCGCACATGGGGAACGCCGTGCCCACGGGGAGCGGCCCGCCGGTCTCGGGATTGGTCCAGGTGCCGGCAGGCCCCTGGGCGCCGGGCCACCGCATGAACTCCACATGCCCGTCCATGAACAAAACGTTCGACCCGCCCGGCACATGGTTGAAGTGCGACGCCTCGTCGCAGATCACATCCCACATTACGGGAAGGATGGACTGCGCCTGGGCGGAGCCGCCGGGGTTGTTGATGTCCGTGATGAGGAATCGCTCAATCCCCTCGCGCAGGCGGTAGATGGTGTCGCCGCCGCCCGTTCCCGTTCCGGGAACCGACGTCTTCCAGTCCTCGTCGGCCGCGGCCGTGTTCGCTGTGATGCGCGCCGCCAGACCGTTGGCCGGGTCAAACACGCTGTCCCACAGGGCCTGGCACTTGACCGTCGTGTCCGACATGTCCGTCGTGATGGCGAAGCCCACATAGGTATAAGGGAAGTCGCCCACCTCGCAGGACTCCACGACGCCGTTGTTCGACCCCGTCCACTCGCGGAACCACGGGCTGACCGTCTCCCCCTCGTCCCACCGTTCCACGGGCGTTGCGCCGCCGATGGAGCTGGGACAGAGCAGCACCGCAAAATCGGTCAGGTACTCGGGATACAGGGTTTCCATGCTCGGCATCTGTTCCATGGCGCGGACGGACCCGTCGCAGCCCCGGGTCTTCATGGGCGGAAACGCCCCCTTCGCCTCGTTGGCGTACATCTTGCACACGAGACCCACCTGCTTAAGGTTGTTCTGGCAGGAGGACCGCCGGGCGGCCTCGCGCGCCCGCGCCAGCGCGGGCAGCAGGATGGCGGCCAGAATGCCGATGATGGCGATCACCACCAGCAGTTCAATCAGCGTGAAACCGTGTCTGTTCTTCATGGGAGAAGCCTTTCTGCAGCCGGGGGGAATGTCCCCAGGCCGCGGGAATGTTCCTTTGGTTGAGAATGGGTTCGCATGCCTCCACCCGAAAATAGGATGGCGGCGGCGCGGACGGCGGTGACAGCCGCCGTCCGCTTTTTCTTGTTTGCGGGGGTGTGGGGGGGAGGATGGGGGGCTAGGCGGGCAGGGGAGGGGCGCGCACCTGCCTGGCCTGCCATTGTTGTGTGGCGGGCGTACTGGCCCGGTCATCAAAGAGCGGGAGCGGCAGTGCCACCGGTGCGGGAAGGAGCGCTGGAGCGCTCGTGACCAGGGGGCTGTGGATCAGCTTGCAGAAGGGGCAGTATTCCCTGCCGCTTTGGCTGGAACCGTCCCGATCCTCGCACAGGCCGGGGATGCTCTCATGCACCGCCGCAATCCCAAACATCAGCAGCAGGACTGCGGTGCAGCCCAAGAATGCCTGCCTAAGGGAATGTCGTCTGATCGCGCGCATGAACCTGCCGACCTCGGAGCATGTACTGACTTGAACTTGGAAAGTTTATCAAGGTGAACGGGAGATAATCAAGCCTTCCTCTCGGAAAGCCATGTTTCCTTCTCAAGGCTGGGTGCGAGGGATGCAAAGGGATAGAAGCTACGAGGAAGGCATGCTTTCAGGCATAATGCCCAGACTAGGGTGCGCCGTGCGGGCGGGCCAACAAAGGAATATCCATGAAACCGAACTTCCCGGCATCCCTTCTGCCGTCTGGCATGGTGTGGGCGCTCTTGGGTGCGCTCATGACCGGCTGTTCCGTGACTTCCGATTTCGCGGTTGTGGAAGATCAGACCCTGCCGGGGCTTCCGTTGCCCGTACCGCTGGTTGGGGTGCCCCTGGTGCCCGGGTTGTCCTGTAATCTGCCCAACGAGGCGGCGCTCGACCAGGCGGTGGAGGACGCCATTGGTGCCTGCCTCGCCAAGATATTCACAGTGAAGGAGGCAATGCTGCTCTCGCTGCAGATTTCGGTGAAGGAGGACAGCCCCGGTGATTTTTCCGGAATCAAGCGGCTCACGTTGACGCTGCACACCCTGGACACCGACGGACTGCGTTTGGGGCAGATTCCCCTGGGCGGCGCGGAGAACCCCGAAGGGTTTGGGCCCCGCGTGGAGCTTCCCGTGGATCCTCCCGTGGACATCGTCGGGTTTCTCCGGTCTGGGGCAGACTGCGGCGCCCTCGCCATCGCCGCCGATGGACAGTATCCCGGGCAGAACGTCACCTTCGATGTGCGCGCGCGGGTTAAAATCCGCCCCGGGTTCCGGCGCTAAACGCCGCCGTGTCCAAGCCGATGCAGCATTATGCGGGCGCGCGCAGGTGCCCGGCGGGGAGAAGAGAATGAACGTCTTTTTGGTCACAGTCTGGAAGGGTCAGCCGGGACCGGGGCTTCGGTCCGCCGACTACACGGATATCCTGCTGCGCGACCCCGCCCGGACGGAGTGCTGGCGGTCGGAGTCCGGCCGGACAGCAATGCTAAGCTTCATGCTCTGGCCGGACAGGGTGCGCACCGGCACCTATCTGCTGCGCGACGACCGGGGAGCGTTGACGTTTGACGGGTTTCCGGACACGGGCGCCGGTCTTTCCTCTCCCGAACAGTGCGCGGAGGGGATTCTGGCCTCCGTACGCCGCGACGTCCGCTCCGTCACCGGGGAGTTTTCCCTCGCATGGGCGGAGGAGGACCGTGTCCGGGTGTACACCAATCCCGGGGGGACCCATGCCGTCTACTGGACGGAGACCCCTGACTTTATCGCCTTCAGCAACCGGATTCCGCTGCTGCTGGCCCTGCCGGGCGTTCCCCAGGACCTCGATCCCGGGGCAGTCCAGTGGCTGTGCTATCAGGGGTTTGTCCAGCGCGGCGCCACGCTGTTCCGGGCGGTGCGCATGCTCTCCGCGGGCGCGGTCGCGACAGCGTCCCCCGGGGAGGGCGTCCAGGTCTCGGAGTTCTCCTACGCCGACTGGATGGGCGACGCCGCGCCCCTGGGTGAGCGGCCCGATGCGGGCGTGCTCCGCCGGGCCTTCGCCGCCCACTGCGACGAGATGACCGGGTACCTGCACCGGATGCACGCGTTCTATGGCGGCCCCGACATCCAGCTGCCCCTCAGCGGCGGCAAAGACAGCCGGCTGATTCTGGCGCTGCTGATAAAGGCGGGGCTGAAGGACAGCATCCGGCAGATCTACACCAACGGGCCGCTGTATGCGCCGGATGTGCTCTCGGCGCAGGCGGTCGCGGAAAAGGCGGGCCTGTCGGGCATCCACCGCATCAACCGTCCCGACCCGGTGCCCTCCGCGGTCAGTCTGGGAATGGACGCCGTGGTGACCAGCGTGAACATCACGGGGGGGCAGCTCTCGACGCACGACCTGTGCGGGGTGGCGCCCGAGAGGGACCAGCTTGTGATCGGCGGCCACCAGAGCATCCGCGACGCGTGGTTTTTGCCCTGCCCGACGGACACGCTCGACGGGTTCTGCGCAGGCCTGTTCTCCCGGCACTTCCACGATCCCCTCTGCCTGCTGGGGCCGCAGGTTCGGAAACCCTTCCAGGAGGCGTTTGCGGGGATTTTCAGGCCCTGGCACCAGCGGGAGGGGGTGCCGCTCAACGCGCTCGCGGAGCTGTTTGCCCTGCGCGAACGGCACATCCGGTGGGTGGCCGTCATCTCCAACGGCGCCTACACCGGGTCCCCCGTCTCCAACCCGCTCATGCACGAGCGGCTCTACCGCCTCACCCTGTCCCTGCCGGTGGCCTACCGGCACCAGGAGCTGTACCACTACATGATGACGGCAACCGCCGCGCCGGACCTGGTGGCCGTGCCCTTTGCCGACCAGCAGTGGCCGGGGAAACTGCGCGAACTGCTGGGCGCCGCCTTTGATGTCCCGGTGACCGTTCCGTTCCGGTCCAGCCGCCACTTCCCCAGTCTGAGCAACCCCTATCTACCGCCGCGGAAGCTGGCCTACTACGAGATGCTCAAGCCCTTCATGCTGTCCCTGGTCGAAAAGCACCGGGACTTCCTGGAGCCGCATCTTTCCACGGAACGGATCCGGATGGCCCTGGCGCCCAATGCCGAGGTGCTGGTGC
Organism: Candidatus Hydrogenedentota bacterium; assembly: GCA_029554925.1. GTDB lineage: Bacteria > Hydrogenedentota > Hydrogenedentia > Hydrogenedentales > CAITNO01 > JAAYBR01. The sequence continues at coordinate 7,286 of JAKPUV010000586.1, forward strand.
CCGAACTCGTGTGCGGCATGGGGCTCTACACCGCCCTGCTGGCGGCGGAGTTCGGAATGGCCCTCTTCCGCCGGTCGGAAAACCGCCAGATAGCCGCCTTTCTTGACGGGGAGACCCGTGGAAACGGGCCCGGGGCCGTGGACACAAGGACCCCGCAGGAGGCGCTCGCGGAGGCCCTCAAGGCCCACGAAAAGAGCATTGCCGCCTTCGTTCGGGAGACCCAGTCCCGAGAGGCCGCCCCGCCAAAGGCGGCGAAGCCGGCTGACCAGCCCCCCGCCCATCCCTGGCGGCACGTGCACATCCACAACCGGACAACCTCGCCCCAGGACGTGTATCTGGTCCTCTGGGCCCCCGGGAAACTGCCCCAGGCCACGGCAAAACGCACCATCCCGGCCTCCGAGACCTTCGTCTGGGGCATCCAGGTGCCCCATGCCACCTCCGTCACGGTCACCTGCAAGGCCCTCAAGGTCGCCTCAAAAATCACCATCGACCAGACTGTGGGCACCTACCACACCGATCTGGGAGAGTGACCGGTCGCTTCGCGCCGTCTTGCGCGCCGGACGGCCGGCGCGGTAGAGTGAAGCCTCCAAGGAGAACCGATCCATGCGGAAACTGGGAATGCTTGTTGTGTGCGCTGCGGTTGCGGCGGTGGTCTCGGGGTGCGGGTCCGGCGGCGATGCGGCGAAGCCCGCGGACGGCCAGACGCCGGACGGCGCCAAGGAGAAGGTGATTGGCGCGGCGCTGCTGACGCAGACGCACATTTTCTACCAGGACATGATCGCCGAGATGCGGGAGGAGGCCGCCCGGCACGGCTTCAAGCTCAAGACGCAGTTCGCCGAGTTTGACGGCCGCCGCCAGAACGACCAGATGGAGATGTTCATCGCCCAGGGCGTGGACGCCATCATTCTCGCGCCGACGGACTCCAGCGGCATCACCCCCGTGGTGGCGGACGCGCGGGCCAAGGGCATCCCGGTGTTCACCGCCGACATCGCGGCGAAGGGCGCCGACGTGGTCTGCCACATCGCCTCGGACAACTACAAGGGCGGCAAGATCCTCGCCGAATTTCTCGTCAAGCAGCTTAACGGCCAGGGCAAGATCGCCATCGTGGACCATCCCAGCGTCACGTCCGTGCAGGACCGCACGGCGGGCTTCACGGACGAGATCGCCAAGAGCCCCGGCATCCAGATCGTGGCGCGGGTCCCCGGCGAGGGCCAGCGCGACAAGGCGCTCCGGGTGACCCAGGACCTGCTCCAGGCCAACCCGGACCTCGCCGCCATCTTCGGCATCAACGACGACTCGGCGCTGGGTGCCCTCGCCGCGGTCGAGGCCGCCGGGCTCCAGGACAAGATCATCATCGTCGGCTTTGACGGCACCCCCGAGGCGGCGGACGCCATCCGCGCGGGCAAGGCCCTCAAGGCGGACGCCGTGCAGTATCCCAGGGAGATCGGCAAGGCGACCATCCAGACCATCGCCGACCATTTCAACGGCGTGGAGCTTCCCAAGGAGCGCCCCGTGGACGTCGGGCTGATCACGAAGGAAAGCCTGGAAGGGGCGGCCGCCGGTGGCTGACCTGCTCCTCGAAATGCGGGGGATCACCAAGCAGTTCCCCGGCGTGCTCGCCCTGGATGACGTCTCCCTCGACCTCCGGGAGGGCGAGGTGCACTGCCTGCTCGGCGAGAACGGCGCCGGCAAGTCCACCCTCATGAAGATCCTCGCGGGCGCCCAGCCCGCCGACGCCGGCGACATCCTCATCGGGGGGCGCCCCGCCGCCGTCACCAGCCCCGCCCGCGCGCGGGAGCTGGGCGTCAGCATGATCTACCAGGAGTTCAACCTGAGCCCCTTCCTCTCCGTTGCGGAGAACATCTTCCTCGGCCGCGAGCCGCGCATTGGAAAGACCCCCTTCATAGACGGCGCGCGGCTCCGCCGCGACGCGGAGGAGGTGCTGCGGCACATGGGCGTCACGCTCGACGTGCGCCTGCCCGTGAACCGCCTCAGCGTGGCCCAGATGCAGATGGTCGAGATCGCCAAGGCCGTCTCCGTCAACGCCCGCATCCTGGTCATGGACGAGCCCTCCGCCACCCTCACGGACCACGAGCTGGCCTCGCTCTTCACGCTCATCGGCGAGCTGCGCGGCCGGGGCATGGGCATCCTCTACATCTCCCACCGGCTGGAGGAGGTCTTCCAGATCGGCGACCGCGCCACCGTCATGCGCGACGGGCGGCACGTCGCCACCCGCGACGTCGCCGACCTCACCCGCGAGGACATCATCCGCATGATGGTGGGCCGCGAGCTCACCGAGGAGTTCCCCAAGGTGTCCCTGCCCCGCGGCGCCGAGCGCCTTCGCGTGGAGGGGCTCACCCGCGAGGGGCTCTTCCACGATGTGGGCTTCTCCCTGCACGCGGGCGAGATCGTCGGCCTGACCGGCCTCGTCGGCTCCCGGCGCACCGAGGTGGTCCGCGCCATTTTCGGCGCCGACCGGCTCAGCGCCGGGCGCGTCTTCGTGGACGGGAGGGAGGTGGCCGTCTCCTCGCCCCGCGACGCCATCGCGCACGGCGTCGGCCTCCTGACCGAGGACCGCAAGAACCAGGGGCTCGTGCTTGGCATGTCCGTGCGCGAGAACATCACCCTCGCAAACCTCGGCGAGCTGGTCCGGGGGATCTTCGTGAAGGGCGGCGAGGAGCGCCGGGTCGCCGAGGATTTCGTGCGCGAACTGCAAATCAAGACCCCCTCGGTGGAGCAGGCCGTCCAGCTCCTCAGCGGCGGCACCCAGCAGAAGGTCGTGCTGGCGCGCTGGCTCTTCACCAACGCGGGGATTCTCATGTTTGACGAGCCCACCCGCGGCGTGGACGTGGGGGCGAAAACCGAAATCTTCCGGCTCATGAACGCCCTGCTGGAGCGCGGGGCCGCGGTGCTCATGGTCTCCAGCGAGCTGCCCGAGGTGCTCGGCATGTGCGACCGCATCCTCGTGATGCACGAGGGCCGCCTCGCGGGCGAGCTCTCCCGTGCCGAAGCCACCCAGGAGCGGATCATGCAGCTGGCCACAGGCGGAGGGCGGCGGCATGGCTGAGGGCGCGGGCGCGGCGCGGATGGACTCCCTCCGCCGGAATCTCTGGACCTTCGGTCCCCTCGTGGCGGCGCTTTTCCTGGAGCTGGCCGTCTTCGAGATGATCGGCCGCTCGCAGGACAACCCCGGATTCACCTCCTTCAACACCATGATGATGGTGCTGAACCAGTCCGCCATCTTCGGCGTCATGGCCGTGGGCATGACCTTTGTCATCATCACCGGCGGCATAGACCTCTCCGTCGGGTCGCTCATGGCCTTTGGCGGCGTGCTCTCCGCCACCGTGGTCCGCCACGGCCAGAGCCCCGCCTGGGTTTGGATCCTTCTGGGCTGGTGCGCCGCCCTCGGTGTGGGCATGTGCGCGGGAAGCGCCACCGGGCTGCTGGTCACCCGCCTGCGCATCCCGCCTTTCATCGCCACCCTCGCGCTCATGAGCTCCCTGCGCGGCCTGGGCAACCTCCTCACCGACGGCAAGCCCATCAGCCCCCTGCCCCCCGAATACACTTGGTTGGGCCGGGGCCAGCTCTTCGGAGAACTCCCCGTCAGCGTCGTGCTCTTCATGCTCGTGCTGGCCGCGGGCTTCGTCCTGCTCAACCACACCCGGTTCGGGCGCTACACCCGCGCCATCGGCGGCAACGAGGAGTCCGCCCGCCTCAGCGGCGTGCCCGTCATGCGCGTCAAATGGCTGGTCTACACCCTCTGCGGCGCCCTCGCCGTGATGGCCGGCCTCATGCTGACCTCGCGCCTGGGCTCCGGCGACCCGAAAATCGGCCTCGGCGACGAGCTGTCCGTCATCGCGGCGGTCGTGGTGGGCGGCACCAGCCTTAGCGGCGGCAGGGGCTCCATCGCGGGCACCTTCGTCGGCCTGCTGGTCGTTTCCGTCCTCAACAGCGGCCTCAACTGGATCGGCGTCGAGACCTTCGGCCAGCAGGTGACCCTCGGGCTGGTCATCCTCGCCGCCGTCCTCCTCGACCGGGTCAAGGGCGAATAGCCGGATACGCTGTCCGCGGCCCCGTTCCGGGCCCCCGCCGGGAAGTTTCGGGTTTCCCCCGCGTTTGCGCGTTCCCGGGGCGGTGTGATAGAGTTTTGCGGCCTGCGGCGCGCCGCGGGCGGCCGTCGAGGAACGCGCGCGGCACGGGGCCGCCGTCCTTTGCAGCCCAACCCGGCATACCTGAGCACAGACACCCGTTCAGAAGGATTTTTTTCATGCAGGACTTCATGCGGAAACACCGGAAGCTGATCTTGGTGCTCATTCTTATCTTCATCGGCATCCCCTTCGTCTTCTTCTTCGGCATGCCCACCCCGCAGAACAGCCCCGAGGCGGCCGACACGACCGTCATGGAGATCGGGGGCGTGCCCGTCACCGAGAGCCAGTTCCGCCGCGCCCTCGACGCCATGGCGCAGCAGATGGCCCCCCGCGGCGGCCAGCGCCCCACCTATGAGGAAATGGACGCCGCCGGACAGGTCAAACTCGTCCAGGAGCAGCTGCTCGACTACGCCCTGATCACCGCGGAGTACGAGCGGCGCGGCCTGAATGTGGGCAACGATTTCCTGGAGAAGCAGTTCCGCGACTTCCCCTATTTCAAGGACGAGCAGGGCAAGTTCAAGCCCGAGGCCTACAACGAGTGGGTCAACACCCCCCGGGACTGGGACGCCCTCTACGAGGAGATGCGCAAGGAGTTCGCCCAGCAGGCCTATTACCAGGTCATGCTCGCCCCCGCCCGCCGCGTGCTGGAATCCAAGATTGACGAGGAACTCGCCGCCGACTACACGAAACTGCGGATCAAGTACGCCAAGATCGAGCTGCCCGTCACGCCGACGGAGGAGGACATCCAGAAGCAGTACAGCGAGAACCAGGAGGACTACCGGAAGCCCGCGGACAACCGCGCCGACTATGTCGCCCTCTCCCTCGCCCCCTCCGTGCCCGAGAGGGCCGTCGAGGCGGTCACCCGCGCCCGCGCCGGCGAGGATTTCGCCGCCCTCTTCAAGGAATACTCCACCCTCACCGTCCCCGAGGGCGGCGACATGGGCTGGCGCAAGGTGGAGGACAACCCCACCGAGCACATGGCCCCGTTGTACGCCCTGCCCGTGGGCGGCGTGAGCGACCCCGTTTTCGGACCGACCGGCTACTTCATCTTCAAGGTCGAGGAGGAGCGCACGGCCGAAGACGGAAAGCGCGAGATCCATTTCCGCCAGATCGTGATGGAGGCGAAGCTGACCGACGAGGAGATGCAGCAGCGGAAGGACGAGGCCGCCGCCTTGGCCGCCCGCGCCAAGGAGTCCGATCTGGCCACCGCCGCCGCGGAAAAGGGGCTAACTGTCGCGCAGACGGGCGTCTTCACCAAGGAAAGCAACGAGATCGCCGGCATCCCCCGCTTTGACGTGCCCGTGTTCCGGACCCAGGTGCCCGGCCAGAAGGACGACACCCTGTTCACGCCGGTCCAGGGCCGCAGCTACATCTACGTGGCGAAGGTGACGGAGACCGTGGAGGGTGTGGTTCCCCCGCTTGATGAGGTCCGCGAGCGCGTGACCAACGACACCATCGCGGCCCTTCGCAAGCGCGAGGATTCCCAGGCCCAGCTTCAGGAGCTGTGCAAGCGCATCGCCGCGGAGGTCACCGCCCTGGACCAGATTCCGGCAAAGTTCCCGGAGCTCGGTGTTGAGGTGAAGGTCACCGAGAAGCCCTTCACCCGCAAGGACATGCTCTGGCAGTACCAGATTTACATCTCCGCGCCCGACATCTACGAGAAGCTCGGGAATGCCGAGCCGGGCAAGGTCGCCGGCCCCATCACGGGCATGCTGCAGGACACCTGGTTCGTCGAACTGGTCGAGAAGACCCCCCCGACCGAGGAGGACAAGGCCAAGTGGCCCGAGGAGCGCAAACAGAAGAAGGAGCAGGAGATCCGCGCCCTGATGGCGGAGTATGAGCCTGACTTCCGGAAGGACCTCCGCGAGCGCATGCTGGCCCAGGTCAGCATGACCCAGAACCAGGACGCCATGGACCGCATTCTGGGCCGGGGCAAGTACGCTGCGAAGAAGGAGGAGGAAAAGCCCGCCGAATCCGCCGGAGACGCGGCCTCCGAGGCCCCCGCCTCCGAGGCGGCCGCCCCCGCGCCGGCCGAAGGCGCGGCGCCCGCCGCGGAAGCCGCCCCGGCGGCGGAAGCCCCCGCGCCAGCGCAGTGAGACCGTCTCTTCGGAATGAAAGAGTCCCCGGCACCGTTCTTTTAGGCGGGAAACCGGGGACAGCTTGAACCGTTGACACAGGAGAGATGCGTTGGAAAAGGTGATCATCATCGGGTCCGGGCCGGCGGGGTGCACCGCCGCCCTCTACTGCGCGCGCGCCGACATGAGCCCCCTCTGCCTGGAGGGCGAGCCCAGCCAGGAGATCCTCCCCGGCGGGCAGCTCATGACCACCACGGAGGTGGAGAACTTCCCCGGGTATCCCGAGGGGGTCAGCGGCCCCGCCATGATGGAGGACCTCAAGAAACAGGCCCAGCGCTTCGGCGCGCGGTTTGAATACAAGACCGTCACCCGCGTGGACTTCTCCGGCCCGCCCCACCGGGTCTGGTCCGGCGACGAATGCTTCGAGACCGAGGCCGTGATCATCTCCACCGGCGCCAGCGCGCGTTATCTGGGGCTGGAGTCCGAGAAGACCTTCCTGAACCGCGGGGTGTCCGCCTGCGCCACCTGCGACGGCGCCCTGCCGCGTTTCCGCGGAAAGCCGGTCGTCGTGCTGGGCGGCGGCGACACGGCCATGGAGGAGGCCCTCTTCCTGGCCCGCTTCGCCGGGGAGGTCCATGTCGTCCACCGCCGCGACAAGTTCCGCGCCAGCAGGATCATGGGCGACCGCGTCGTCAACCACCCCAAGATCACCGTGCACTGGAACTCCGTGGTGGAGGAGATTCTGGGCAACGACGCCGACGGTGTCACCGGCGTCCGCCTGAAGGACGTTGTCACAGGGGCGGTGAGCGGGGTCGCCTGCGCGGGCTATTTCGCCGCCATCGGCCACAAGCCCAATTCGGACCTGTTCACGGGCCTGCTGGACATGGACGAGACCGGCTATCTGGTCACGAAGCCCGACAGCGGCCAGACGAACATCGAGGGCGTCTTCGCCTGCGGCGATGTGCGCGACAAGGTGTACCGTCAGGCCATCACCGCGGCGGGGAGCGGCTGCATGGCCGCCCTGGACGCCGTGCGCTGGATAGAGTCCCGGGAGGACTGACCCCCGGACACCGGCGGCCTTTGCCGGGGAAGGAGCGGAGGCATGGCGCTGTTCACATCGGAGTTGACGCCGCGCGAGATGGTCCCCCTGTGCCGGCAGCTCGCCACCTCCTACCGCGCGGGCATCCCCCTGCTCAGGGGCTTCGAGATCACCGCCCGCAACATCGGGTCCCGAAAGATCCGGGACATGCTCGACCGCATCCAGGCGGCCATCCGCAACGGGTCCACGCTCCATCAGGCGGCGCGCGCCGAGGCGGGGCTCCTGCCCGAGTTCGCCATTGAGGTGCTGGGCGCGGGGGAGGTCGGCGGACGGCTCGACGTGATGCTCCAGGACCTGGCCGAGTACTATGAGGACCTGAGCAACATCCAGCGCACGGTCTACGCCGCCATGGTCTATCCGGGGCTCCAGCTCACCGCCGCCTGGTTTCTCGGAACCTTCGCCCTCGGCCTCTCCGGACGCTTCGGCAACATGGTGCAGGGCGGCTTCAACCTGGGGAACTATTTCCGGGAGTACGCGCTGTTTCAGGGCCGGTCCATGGCGGTCTTCGCCCTCGCCTTCGTGATCGCCGTGCTCCTCGCCCGCGCCGGCCTCTTCGGCCACATCAGCGGTTTCTTCAAGACCTTTGTCTGGCCCCTGCGCCCCATCAGCCGCCGCTTCGGCCTCGCCCGGTTCTTCCGGGGCATGTCCCTCCTCATCGGCGCGGGCCTCAACCTGCGGGACTGCATCCAGCGCTCCGCCGCCCTCACGCTCAACCCCTACATGACCCGCGACCTGCTCAAGGCCATACCGGTCGTCATGTCCGGCGGCACGCTCGTGGAGGCCTTCTCGCAGTGCACCACCCTCAGCCCCGTCGCCCGCGAGATGATCGCCATCGGCGAGCACTCCGGCGACCTCGAGGGCAGCCTGCGGCGCGTCGCCGACTGGCACCTGGAGGAGGCGCGCGCCGCCGTGCGCGTCGGCATCACGGTCATGGGCATCCTCGTGCTCTTGTTTGTCGGCGCCGTGGTCGGGTACATTGTCATCTCGTTTTACGCGGGTTATTTCAGCATGCTGGACACGTTCTAGCGGCGGACGGAGGACGCCCCCATGGAAATCGGCGATCTTGAGAAACCGGTGGAGGAGTACAAGGACCGGACGAAACTGGTCTGGGCGGGCGTGATTCTCGCCGTCGCCGCCATGATCGGCGCCATGTGGTTCATGCAGAAGCCCCGCGCCCAGGTGTCCTCCGTGCGCGCCCGCCACATCCTCATCACCTACAACAGCGCCGATGCCGCCGACCGCATGCGCGCCATCGAGCGCGTCACGGACATCCGCGGGCGCCTGCTCAAGGGGGAGAGCTTCGAGAGGCTGGCCAGGGAGTTTTCGGAGGACCCCGCCTCCTCCCGAAGGGGCGGCGACCTGGGATGGGCCCCCAAGGGCTCCTTCGCCAAGGCCTTTGAGGAGTATTGCTGGACCGCCCCGGTCGGCGAGCTGAGCGACATCATCCAGACCGAGTACGGGTTCCACCTCATCCGGGTGGACGACCGCCACCGCACCGCCGCCGAGGAGTACGAGGCGGAACTCGACCGCAAGGCCTGGGAACTGGAAAAGGAAAAGGAGGGGGGGGCGGCGCAGCCGCCCGCGGCGGAGACGGCTCAGTAGGGCGGCGTGTCGAAGCGGAAGTCGAACTCCGCCAGCGCGCGGAACATCCACGCCGCGCCCCAGCGGGGATACACGATCTTCGACCGGAATCCGGGGTATTCCCGGTACCACGGCCCGCCGCTGCGGGGATCCCGAAGATGCGCCCACGCCCACCGCATCGCCAGCGCCGCGGGCAGTTGCGCGTCCCGGTATCTTTCCGCCAGCGCCGACGGGCAGAGCACCGCCTCGGCGCAGGCGTGGATGTCCACCGGATACCGGCCCGTCGCCCCCACCGGCATTCCCGACGGCAGCAGCAGCCGGTTCCGGTAGTATATCCATCCCAGGTCCAGCGCGCTCCCCGTGTCCGCACCCGGACGCAGCGTGTTCAGCGCGTGCAGGGACCGCAGCACAAAACCCGTGTGGTGGTGGTCCACCATGGAGAGCAGCCCCGGCTCGTGCGGGTCCCCCGCCCGCCACGTGCCGTAGGGGAAGGCCCCGTCCTCCCGCTGCGCCGCCAGCGTGAAGGCCAGCGCGGGCAGCGCCCCCCCGAACCACGCCTCCGGCGCGCCCGCCGTGACCGCGCGCGCCAGATGCTCCACCGCCAGCAGGTTGGCGTTGTGGACCCGTCGCCGGTCCTGCGGCGTGTACCCGAAGCAGAACCGCCCGTCCGGGTCCTCCATCCGGGGCAGGTCGTTCCGGATAAACTCGGCGATGGACAGGACCGCGTCCCGGTGGGTTTGGCGCCCGGTGATTTCCCATGCCAGATGGTAGGCCTGTCCGGCGATGGCGCTGACCACCAGCACCGGCGTGCCCGCCGGGGTGTTCATGCCCGCCGCGGTCACATCGAAGGGGTACCCCCAGCACATGCCATGGAAGCCCGGTTCGGCGCGCTGTGTCAGCCATTCCAGATGCTGCTCCGCCTCCTCCAGCCATTCCTTCCTGATGTGGCGCTGGTAGAGGCGCAGCTTGCCCAGGGCCAGCAGGGCGTGGGTCTTCGGATTCTCCGTGGGGGGAACCCCCAGGCATTTCCGCAGCAGCACCGGGAACAGGTCCCCCAGCACCGTGGACGCCCGGCGCGGCCACTTGCGCGCCTGAAGCCGGCGGAAGAGGGGATGGGCCTTGAGGTCAAAGGGGTCGTACCCCGCCGTGCCGTTTGCCTCAAACCAGCGGTACAGCTCCTCTAGCCATTCCTGCGCGAGGCCCCTGGCCCACGAGTTGGAGGGGGGAAGCAGTCTCATCGTCCCGTCTCCTCCGCCGCCGACCGCAGCACCTCCAGGAAACGCGGGTAGTGCGTCTCAAAAGAGTAGGCCTCCCGCACCCGCGCGCGGCCCGCGCGGCCCATGCGCTCCCGGAGCGCCGGGTCGGCGGCCAGCGCGCGGATGCGCTCCTTCCACTGCTCCGGCGTGTCCGCGAGGAATCCGGACACACCGTCCTCGACCACCTCCGTGTTCATGCCCACCGGCGAGAGGATGACCGGCGTGCCCGCGCACATGTACTGAAGGGCTTTGAACGCGCACTTGCCCCGCGCGCGCGGCGTGTCCTCCAGCGGCATCAGGCCGATGTCCGGTTCCTGAAGCGCCGCCAGCTCGCCCTCCACGGTCCAGGGGCGGTTGACCACCTTCACGCCCGGCAGTTCCAGCTCCCCGTCGCTCACCACCAGCAGTTCCAGCGGAAACTCCCGGGAGAGTTCCGCAAGCGCGCCCCCCAGGGTCCGCAAATATCCCAGATTGTCCCGGATGCCGGTCCATCCCAGCACCAGGGGTGCTCCCGCGCCGCGCGCGGGATAGGTCTTCTGAGCATACCGCGCGGGGTCCACACAGGTCGGGACCACCGTCACGGCGCGCGCGCCGTGGTCCCGCAGGTACGCCTCAATGACCCGGTTGCCCGCCACGGCGTGGCGCGCGAGCGCCGCCATCTTGCGCGGCCACGCGTAGTCGATCAGTCCGGTGAACGGGCTGCGGACATAGGCCGGGCGCTCCCAAAGCGCGTCGTCCATGTCGAACACGATCCGCGGATTCAGCCGTCGAACAACGCGCTCCAACAGCGGCGGCCCGTACAGAAAGAGGGGGCCCTTGACAAAGACGACATCGGCGCCGGGCACATGCCGCAACTGGGCCATCCGCCGCAGCAGCACCATAAACAGGTATAAGAGTTTGGAAAAACGGGACTTGCGATGGTAGAGCCGCCGCCACCACGACACGGGCGCGGTGGGGCAGAACCGCACCGCATGGCCGTCCGCCGCCAGCCGGTCGGCATACCACAGGGCGCGGTGCCGCACTCCGGCGTACTGCTCGGTTTCGTTGGCGAAAACAACCACCCGCATGAAGAACCCCGTTTCCCGGACGCCGTCACCTTTCGGCACGGACCCCATTGATTCCGGAGGCGTTACATGATACCCTATATTGTCAACATTTTATCGGGCGCGCGCCCGAGAGGCGGACATGTACGAAGCATTCTATGGGTTGCGTGAGAAACCGTTCAATCTCACGCCCGACCCGAAATACCTCTACTTGAGCGACAAGCACAAGGAGGCCTTCGCGCACCTGCTGTTCGGCATCAAGAACCGCAGCGGCTTCGTCATGCTCACCGGCGAGATCGGCACCGGCAAGACCACCATCTGCCGCAACCTCCTCAACCAGCTCGACTCGGACACCGAGGTCGCCTTCATCTTCAACCCCTTCCTCAGCCCCGTCGAGCTGCTCCGCAAGATCAATTCGGAGTTCGGCATAGACACCCGGGCCGACAACCTGCTCGGGCTGACAGAGGAGCTGAACATCCACCTACTCAACGCGGGCGCGCGCGGCAAGAACTGCGTGCTCGTCATTGACGAGGCGCAGAACCTCGACCCCGTCGTGCTGGAGCAGATCCGCCTCCTGTCGAACCTCGAGACGGAGACCAACAAGCTCCTGCAGATTGTCCTGATCGGCCAGCCGGAACTCGGCGAGAAGCTCGCCCTCCACGAGCTGCGCCAGCTCAACCAGCGCATCACGGCGCGCTACCACCTCAAGCCGCTCAACGCGAAGGAAACCCTCCAGTACATCGCCTACCGCCTGCACGTGGCGGGCGGCCGCAAGGGGGGCGTGTCCTTCGCCAAGAACGCGATCGCCGCCGTCTACAAGTTCTCCAAGGGAACGCCCCGCGTCATCAACGCCGTCTGCGACCGCGCCCTCCTCATCGGGTACACCCGCGAGGAGCGGACCATCACGGCGGCCATCGTGCGCCAGGCGGTCCGCGAGGTCCGCGGGGAGCGCGTCACGGTGAAGCGGCCCCGGGACTGGTTTCATTGGCGCCGCATGCTTCCCAGCTCCTCCTTTGTCCTCGCCGTGCTGGTGGTCTTCCTCATCGTCAGGCATCTGACCGCGCCCATTGAGCAGGCCACCCGCGAACTGGGCGCCTTCAACCGGGTGCTCAGCGGGGAGGCCCCGGCGGCCCCGGACCCGGCCTCCACCGCCAACGCCGCCGCTCCGGCAGGGGCCGGCGCCCCGGCGGACCAGTCCCTCGTGGCGCGCAATGTGATTGACCGCCTTGCCGGGGTGGCGCGCGGCAGCCGCGCGGGGGAGGATCCCGCCCAGGCCCTCGCCCAGATTGCCGCCGTCTCCGCGGAGCAGTCCCGCGACTACGGGCTGGCCGCCGTGCTGGAAAAGTGGGGCCTTCCCGCGCCCGCAGCGCCCCCCGCGTCCGACGAAGCCGCGGCGGTGTCCGCCGCCCTCGCCGGGGCGGGTCTCGCCTGTGAGACCCTGCATCCGGTGACGGAGCAGTTGCTGGCCATCAACATGCCCGGCCTGGTGCGCCTGCGCCTGGAAGGCGGGCTCCGCTGGGCGGGCCTCATCGGCGCGGGCGAGGACGCGCTGGTGCTCGCCGTCGCCCCGGGTGTGCATGTCTCCCTCTCCCGTTTCGCCTTCCGCGAGATATACGCCAATGAGGCGCTCTTCCCCTGGAAAGACCCCGCGCCGGAGCAGAGCATCCTGCAGTCCGGCGCGCGCGGGCGCCACGTCGCCAGCCTCAAGGACATGCTGCGGTCCCTGAGGCTGATCCCCGACGCCAACACCAGCGACGTGTATGACAGCGACACCGCCTCCGCCGTGGCCGGCGTGCAGGCCGAGTCCGGCCTGAAGATGGACGGCAAGGCCGGGAAACAGGTGCGCATGGTGCTCATGGCCTGGACCGCCGCCAACGGCGCGCC
>JAKPUV010000597.1 GCA_029554925.1 Candidatus Hydrogenedentota bacterium
CCACGGCGGTGCGGTTGGGAAACGACCTGCTGGAAACGCGGTACGCCGCGCACAGGCGGTCGTCAAGGGTCCGGGCCACGCTCACGATGCGTCCGATGTACATGCGGATCCTCCTGTGGTGTCCGCGCCCCGCGCGCGGACGGGTAGTATACCCGAACCGCGAAGGCCCCCGCGAAGCGCGGCCGCCCCTAAAGGGCTTTGTGCAGTCTGGCCAGAAGGAGCTTTGCCTGGTCTTCTGGGAGTTCTCCAGCCAACTCTCGGATGGTGGAGGTGTCCACAAGGGTGTGCAGCAGCATGGACCGGACAAAGGCGATGTCCTTGTCCCGGCCGGCAATCAGTTTGGAAACAGCCAAGTCCGGGGGGGAAATGCACCACCCCACCACACCGGAAGTGCCCGGCCCCTCCACGCGCACAAGACGCTCCTTCCAGCCTGAAGGCAGGATGGCGGTCCCGGGCCCCACTCCGTGGGCATAGTATCCAAAGGTGCTGTGGAAAGGGGAGATTTCGCCGATGCTTCCATCAATCAGATCCGCCAATTCGGGCGAATCCAGCGGATAGACATCGGCTTCCATGGAAATCAGCAGCTCTTCGGGAGCGTTGGGAAAGGCCGCAAGGATGGCCTGGCTGCCCAGCACAACGATGTCCCGGCATGAGGTGATGCTTCCAGCCGCCCGGATGAGGTGCTCAAGTTCTTGTCTGTTCATCTTCGAACCGCCGATAGATTTCCCAACGTTCCTTCGGGGAGAGGATGCCGCAAAACGGACTGCTTTGCCGAAGGCGCGCCCCGGTTTCACTTTCGTCGAGAAGCGCCTTCCGCGCCGTTTCCCATCCCCCTTCCAGGATGCGCCGCCATTCCTCCACGGCGGCGGACGGGCTCCGGCGCAGCCACCGGGCGCAGTTGTCCCGGGCACGGTCGAGTCCGCCGCGCCGGGGGTCGGCGTCTATCCTCGCCGCCACGGCCCGGGCCAGCTCCAGGCTCCGCCTGTCTATTTCCTGATGCGTTTTCATGGCGCTTGGGTGATCCGCTCGAATTATGCCCCAGAATCTCCGAACAAGTCCATCCCGGTCCAATGACAGCGCGGCCCGGAGCCGGGAGGCTCCGGGCCGCGAAAAGCGCCGGGGAAACGGATTACTGCGCCAGATTCGGGATGGCGTAGCTGAGCAGGGCGGAGAGCACGACCAGCGCGACGGCCATGCCGGCCAGCACCTGCATGCCCTTGCGGATGTTGCCGCTGGCGGAGAAGCCGCCCATGATCCGCGGGGTGAAGATGCCGCCCAGCAGGCCGATGGCGAAGATCATGCCGAAGACCTCGGCGCCTTGGGCCGTTCCGGTCTTTCCAAAGGTCACGGCGACAAGCGTCGGGAAGCACGGCCCCATGACAAAGCCGGTGGCCAGCATGGCCACCACGGCGACACCCGTGCTCCGGGCGGTCACCATCGCCATGATCGAACCGGCCGCGACCACCGCCAGCACGGGCACGTAGAAGGGGAACACGGACGGCGGAATCACGAAGTACGTGAACAGGCGGGCCAGCAGCAGGAAAATCCAGAAGAGCGAAAGGTAGTTGTTGGCCTTGGTGGCGTCCACCTTGTGGTCGGCCAGATAGGTGGTCAGGAAGCCGCCGAGCGTCGCCTCCAGGCTGATGTAGCAGAACAGCGCCGCGCCGCCGAGCAGGACCGCCGGATTGGCAATCAGCTTCGCGGCCGCCGGAAGGTTGAACTCGCCCGCGGAGGGCAGGCTCACCGCGAAAACCGTCCAGGCGATCGGGACGGCCAGCAACAGGCCGATCAGGCTCAGCGTGGCCTTGTAGCCCGCCTTGCCGATGAGGTTGCCGATGATGAGCGGGGTCAGGAACGAGCCCACCCCAAAGAGCACATTAAGCAGGTTCTGCGCCGCCGGCACGTTCTTGCCGTCCAGCAGCACCTGCGGTCCGAGCACGTTGCCCACGGTGTTGACGCACATGGCGGCAAAGCCCAGGGCGACAAAGGCCACCATCGCGCCCGCATAGGACGACGTGGTGGCGAGCAGCCAGACACACAGCGCGCCCGCGCCAAACCCCATCAGGGCGACCGCCTGGAACCCAAGGCGCGGGGTGATCACGCCGACAGCCAGCGAGCAGACGAGGCAGCTGAACATCATGGCGGAGATGAGCTGGCTGGCCTTGGCGTCGTCAATGCCGAGCTTCTCCTGGAGCTTCAGCTTGATGCTTCCGAAAATGGCGAAAATGGCTCCCAGGGCAAACACCCCCGAAAAAGCGGTCAATGCGGCTGTTGACATAGTCTCCTTCCTTTCTCTGCCCGGAGGATGCGTGCTTCATGCCCGGGCGTTTACGGGTTTCAGGCCACCGTGCGTGTCCACTGCGCGAACCTCCCCCGGCGGTGCGGCCACGGGCACGCGCGCCAGGAAGGACCCGCCCTTGCCTTGGG
Organism: Candidatus Hydrogenedentota bacterium; assembly: GCA_029554925.1. Taxonomy (GTDB): domain Bacteria; phylum Hydrogenedentota; class Hydrogenedentia; order Hydrogenedentales; family CAITNO01; genus JAAYBR01. Next base: position 2,428 of record JAKPUV010000597.1, read on the forward strand.
AGATGTTAGCATTTTGAGCAAGGGCCGTCAAGCCGGAACTAAAATTCCTTCAGAATGCCGTCCGCCCCCTGCCCCTTCCGCGCCCGCACCATGGTGACGAAGACCACCGCCGCCACCGCCGGGAGGATGGACGCCGCAATGACCACGGGGTCGAAGGAGGCCTCGGCCGCCCGCCCGATGAGATAGGTCGTGAGAAGCGTGCCCGCGCCCGCGCTTGCCCCAGCCAGCCCCATGACCGTGCCGACGGCCCGCGACTCAAACACGTCCGTGGGCAGGGTGAGGAACATGGTGCCGCAGCAGTTGTAGGCGAAGGTGGCGTAGGCGAAGATCATGAGCAGCAGATAATAGGAGTCCGTGGCCAGGGCCAGCGCGATGACCGCCATGCTGGGGCCGGCGGTCATGAGGATGACGCGCCGCGCCGCGCCGGGCCGCCAGCCGCGGTGGACCAGCCAGGACGAAAGGCCGCCCGCGAAGAAGTTTCCAAGGGGCGCGCTGAGCATGGGGGCCCAAAGCCCGAGGGCGCTGTCCTTCATGGAGAAGCCCTTGTCCATCAGGAACAGGGGAAACCAGTAGGCGATGAAGAACCAGAAGGGGTCCAGCAGGAAGCGACCGATCATGAGGCCCCAGGTCTGCCGGTATCCCAGCACGGTGCCCCAGCCGATCTTTGGGCCGGCGTCTGCCCCGGACGCGGCGTCCGCCTTGGGCAGAAGCGCCGCCTCCTCCGGGGACAGCCGGGGGTGCGAGGCGGGGGAATGGTAGAGCAGCCACCACCCGATGGACCAGAAGAGCCCCAGCGCCGCCGCCACCAGGAAGGCGCTCTGCCAGTGGCCGGTGTGGTTGTAGACGGCCACGGCGATGAAGGGCGCCGCCGCGGAGCCGACGGCGCAGCCGGAATTGAACACGGCCACGGCAAAGGCGCGCTCCTTCGCGGGGAACCACTCCGAGATGGCCTTGGACCCGCCCGGGTTGTTCGCCGCCTCGCCCGCGCCGAGGAAGAACCGCACCACGCTGAAGCTCTTGAACCCCACGGCCAGGGCGGTGCAGGCGCTGACCACCGTGTAGAACAGAACACTGACCCCGATGCCGGCCCGCGTGCCCACCACGTCCAGCAGCCGCCCCACAAGCATCTGCATCACCGTGTACGAGACCTGGAACGCGTTCACAATCCACGCGTAATCCGTCTTGCTCCAGCCGAACTCCTCCTTGAGGTACGGGGAGAGCGCGGAGAGGGTCTGGCGGTCCACATAGTTGATGAAGGACATGAAGAAGAGGAGGGCCACAATCCACCAGCGGAGGTGGCGTATGGGGCGGCGGGGCGCCGGAAGACGTCCAGTGTCCTGGTCCATGGGTCGCACTCTCCTGTCATGTCGTGGGGGGCGTTTCGGGCGCCGGGCGCACGGTCCGCCCCGCTAAAGGTACAGGTTGCCGCGCGCCAATGCAAGCGCTGCCCGGTTGACAGCCCCCGGCGGCGCCATGTATCGTAGGCGCGTTGGCCCCGTGCCCCGGGGCCCGGTCACCTCAACCCACGCAGGACGGCGCGCCATGACCGACACACTGCCTCCCCTCGAAAAGAAGGGCTTCACCGCGGGACTTACGGGGTACCATTATCTCGTGCTCGTGGTGGCCTGCCTGGGCTGGTCCTTCGACACCATGGACCAGTGGCTTTTCGTGTTCTCCAAGCAGCACGCGCTGGCCTCGCTGCTGGGGGCGGCGGCGACCAGGGAGGACGTCGCCTACTACACCAACATCTGCACCGCCGCCATGATGATCGGCTGGGCGGTGGGCGGCCTGTTCTTCGGCATGGTGGGCGACCGGCTCGGGCGCACCAAGACCATGGCCATCACCATCCTGATGTATGCGGGGTTCACCGGCCTCAGCGGCCTCTCTCAAACCTGGGAACAGTTCGCCCTGTTCCGTTTCCTCACCGGCCTGGGGATCGGCGGCGAGTTCGCCGCGGGCGCGTCGCTGGTGGCGGAGACCTTCCCGGCCCATTCCCGCGCAACCGCTCTGAGCATTGTGCAGGCCACCTCGGCCCTCGGCAACGTGACCGCCGCCATGGTGAACCTGGGATTCGCCCACCTGTACTCCATGCCGGGCTCCGTCCTCAACACTGGCAACGGCTGGCGGTACCTCTTCACCGTGGGGGCGGTGCCCGCACTGCTGGTGTTCATCATCTTCCTGTTCATCCATGAGCCGGAGCAGTGGGTGCAGTCCCGCGCGCGGGTCAAGGAGAACAAGCAGGGTTCCGGGAACATCCTGTCCCTCTTCACCGAGCGCGCGGTCCGCAGAAACACGCTGGTGGGCGTGGCGCTGGCCGCCATCGGCGTCATCGGTTTCTGGGGCATCAGCGTGTGGACGCCGGAGCTGCTGCGCTCCGTGCTGAACCCGGACGGGCTCGACGCGCTGAAGCCCACGGTGGAAAAGCAGATCAGCTACGCGGGGATGGCCCAAAACCTGGGCGGCTTCTTCGGTGCCCTGGGTTTCGCCTGGCTGGCCAACCGGGTCGGCCGCCGCGGGGCTTTCGCCGTCGCCTTCGCCCTCTGCCTCGCCGTGATCCCCGCGACCTTCTTCTTCACCACGTCCTTTGTGACCGGAATGGTCCTGTTCTTCCTGATGGGCTACGCCCTGCTCTTCCTGCTGGGCGGGTTCGCGGTCTACTTCCCCGAGCTGTTCCCCACGCGCCTGCGCTCGACGGGCACCGGGTTCTGCTACAACGTCGCCCGGTTCATCACCGCCGGCGCGCTCTTTTTCTCCGGCTGGATGGTGAAGGCCTACGGCCTGCCCATGATGGTGCTGGGCGTGTCGGTGGTATTCATCCTGGGGTTCCTGGTCATCCCGTTCGGCCCCGAGACGAAGGGAAAGCCGCTGCCCGAATAATGATCCCCCCGCGCGCCGGGCTGCGGCGCGCTCCGGGCTTTGACGCCCGCCCGCCGGATGTCCGGCGGGCGGGTGCTCATTTCTCCGGGGCGGGGGCGAGCCCCTTTTCGGCGAGATACGCGTCGAGCGCCGCGGAGAAGCCCGCGCGGCTCTCCGGGGTCTCCAGGAAGGGGATGACCGCGACGGCGCGGTACAGTTCCATCATGTCGAGCAGGTGCTGGTAGACCGCGCCCGCGGCGGCCAGGTCGGAGACCAGCGCGGCGGTCTGGGCGTCCACGAGGTCGGTGATCTTGAGCACGCCGCGCCCGTAGCCGTCGGACACGAGTTCCAGGCCCTTGCGGGCGGCCTCGGCGGCCTGGCGGGCCTGGCCGATGCTGATGCGGGAGGCCCCGGCCATCTGCGCGGCCGTGCGGATGCGCTGCTCCAGCTTCTGGGCGACGGCGGTGCGCTTGAGTTTGAGCTGTTCGACCGTCTCGCGGGCCTGGATGCGCTCGGCCTTCCGCTTGCCGCCGGCGTAGAGCGGCAGGGAGGCGTTCACGCCTACGGTCCACGAGTAGTCGGGCATGCCGGGCACCACCATGGTCTGGAAACCGCCCTGGGCGCCCTCGCCCCACGCGCCAAATTTATGCTTGGTCTCCCACTGGAGCCCCACCGTCGGCAGGTAGTACTTCCGCAGGGTGGCCGTGTAGAACCGGCCCTGCGCCTTCACCGCCTCGTCGAGCTGGCGCAGCTCGGGCGCCTCCTCCAGCCCCCGGCGCACCAGAAAGGCGCGCACCTCCCCCGCGCGCGCCGTGTCGGCGAGCAGGGGGGCGAAATCCGCGTCGCAGGACAGGAGAAGCGCGTCGTCCACGTTCACCTCCTCGACGGCGAAAAGGGCCTCCTGGTCGCGGTTGAGCACCCGGTTGAACTGGATCTCCGCCGCGCGTCGGACGCTCCCCGCCTTCACCACCTCGATGCGGTTCTGGGCCGCTTCGGCGTCCCATCGGTACCCCTCGGCGGGCCCGGCGATGCCGGCGTCGCGGCGCAGCGCGGCAAGCCGCCGGTTCTCAAGGGTGCGCCGCAGGTTGCCCTTCTGGATGCCCTCGTAGGTCTTCGCGCGGAGGACGTTCAGGTAGGCGTCCGCCGCCAGTTTGGCCACATCCAGCTCCAGCCCGGCCTGCTCCTGCTCCAGCGCCGCCTGGAGGCGCTTTTGGATCTCCACGTTCGCGCGGGCCATCTCGTCGTAGATCAGCTGGACCACCTTGATGGAGCCGGTCAGCGTGCGCTCCGGCTGCACCGCCGAGGCCATTTCCTTGTCCATGGCCACGTAGGTGCCGTTGGCCGACACCTGCGGAAGCAGGTTCGCCCGCGCCGCGGGGATGTTCTGCGCCCCCGCGCGCACCTGGCGCTCCTTCTCGTCCAGGTCCAGATTCGCCTCGAGCGCCGCGCGCACCGCCTGCTCCAGCGAGAACCGCGCGTCCACCTGCGCCGGCTCGTCGTTGATCGTTTCCGCCTGCACCAGGGTCTCCCAGGGCAGGGTCAGCCCCAGGGTCCGCGCCGTCTCCAGGTTCACCAGAAAATTCTCCGCCGCCGTCATGGCCGCGGGGAGGATTTCGGGGGGATCACCCGAAAGGATGCGATAGGTGTGGTTGGCCAGGCGGCGTCCGATGCGGCGGGTCTCGTTCTCCGTCTGGAGCGTCGCCAGCACCCCCGCCCGCACATCCGCCGGGCCGTTTAGCGAGAAGGACGGCAGGCGGCGTTCGTTCACCCCGCGGGCCAGCGCCTCCACGCCTTCCGGGGCGAGCCCCGGAAGCGGGGCGAAATAGACCGCCTCGGCGTCCGCCGGAATCGCCGCCACCGCCGCCGCCGCGTCCGCCCCCACGGGCACCACGCTCACCGCAAGGTCCATGCCCTCCAGCAGGCGGGACAGGTCGGCCGCCAGGTCCGGGGCCGCCTCCGCCAGCCGCGCGTCCACCAGCACCGCCACCCGCTTGAAGGGGGAAAGCTCGCGGAA
>JAKPUV010000847.1 GCA_029554925.1 Candidatus Hydrogenedentota bacterium
CGGCGAAGGCCGCCAGCGTGGCGTTGCTTCGGCTTTGCTCCCAGCAGACCAGCAGCAGGAGGGAGAGGCCGAAGAGGAACGCGTTCAGGGTGTACACCTCGGGGATGACCGCCTGCGCCAGCACGGCGGGAAGGAACCCGAAAACAACCGCCGCCACAAAAGAGGCGATCCGGTTGCCCGTCAGGCGGACGGCGATGAGGAAGAGCGTCCCCACGGCGGCGGCGTTGAACACGGCGGAGGCCAGGGCCACCCGCCACGCCACAGTCCCCCAGGGGAGCCAGGTGAAGGGGTGGACGGCCAGGCAGTATAGCGGATAGCCGGGGGGATGCGGCACGCCCAGGGCGAACGCCGCCACGATGAACTCGCCGCCGTCCTCGCCGGTCACCGTCACCGGGAGCCGGAAAAGGCAGCCGACCAGCACGGCGCACGCCGCGGCCAGCGCGGCGGCCACATCACGCGCGGAGAATGGCCGGTATGCTTCCATGGGCCCCTACAGCCGGCTTTCCTCGCCCTTGAGGATGCGGCGGATGTTCGCGTGGTGTTTCACAATGACCAGGACCGCGACCAGCACGGTGACGATCCGCACGGGGACCGGGGTGGCGATGACGAAAACCGCGGCGATCATGGCGGCGGCGGCGGAGATGGACCCCGCGCTCACCATGCGCGTGGCGGCGAAGACGATGGCGAAGACCCCGCCCGCGATGAGGGTGGGCACGGGCGCAAGCCCCAGAAACACGCCGGTGCTGGTGGCCACGCCCTTGCCCCCCCGGAACCACAGGAAGAGCGAGAAGGTGTGCCCCAGGATGGCGGCGAGGCCGCAGAGCACCGGGAGGTACTCCCAGGTGTCCAGCTGCGCGAAAAGCACCACGGGCACCCATCCCTTCAGGATGTCGCCCGCAAGCGTGGCGATCCCCAGCCCCTTCCCCAGCACGCGGAAGGTGTTCGTCGCGCCGATGTTCTTGCTGCCGTGCTGCCGGATGTCCACGCCGCGCAGCTTCAGGCCCAGCCACAGCCCCGTGGGCACGGACCCCAGCACATAGGACAGGATCACCGCAACGGAGACAAACGGCGGGCTCATTTGGGCTTCTCCTCCCGCAGCTCCAGCTTGATCGGCACCCCCTTGAAGCCGTAGGCCTCGCGGAGCTGGTTCTCGATGAAGCGCACGTAGCTGAAGTGGAACAGGCGCACCTGGTTCACGAAAAACACAAAGGTCGTCGGGCGGGTGCCCGTCTGCGTGGCGTAGAGGATTTTGGCGTGCTTGCCTTTCTGGCTCGGCGGGTTCTGCTTCGCCTTGATCTGCTCCACCAGCCGGTTCAGCTCGCCCGTGGGCACGCGCCTGCGCGCGGCCTCCGCCACCTCGTTCACATAGTCAAACACGCCGAACACCCGCTGGCGCGTCACGTTGGAGATGGTCACCCAGGGGATGAACTTGATCTGGGGCATCTTCAGGTCCACATCGTCCGCGAGGGCCTTGAACCGCTTCTCCTTGTTCTCCACGAGGTCCCACTTCGTCCACACGAGAACCATGGGAACGCCGTTTTCCAGGCCGTAGCCGATGATGCGCTTGTCCTGCTCGCCCAGGCCCTCCGTGGCCTCGACCATGATCAGCGACACGTCCGACCGCCGCATGGCCCGCAGCGTCCGCGCCACGCTGAACTTCTCCACGGACGCGCGGATGCCCGCCTTCTTGCGCAGCCCCGCCGTGTCGATCAGCACATAGTCGCGCCCCTGGTGGTGCAGCTCCGCGTCTATGGCGTCGCGGGTGGTGCCGGGCACGCTGGACACGATGGCCCGCTCCTCGTTGAGCAGGGCGTTGACGAAGGACGACTTGCCGACGTTCGGGCGGCCCACAATCGCCACCCG
>JAKPUV010000609.1 GCA_029554925.1 Candidatus Hydrogenedentota bacterium
CGGAAAACGAAATACGCGGCGAGGAAGCCGGTCATGAGCGCGCCGGGCCGCGCCGTCTCCAGCCGCCGCTGCATGAACAGGAACGCGGCGAGGCAGAAGACGATCTCGTAGACCTGCGTGGGGTGGCGGGGCACGCCGTCGCCGAAGTCCACGCCCCAGGGGAGCGCCGTGGGGCGGCCATAACAGCACCCGGAGAGCAGGCAGCCGACGCGCCCGACGGCCATCCCGAGGGCCACGGCCGGGGCGAGCACGTTGCCGAAGCGCGCCCGGAGGCCGAGGCGGCGCTTGACCCACCACACGGCGAGCATGCCGCCGACAAAGCCGCCCGCGATGGTGCGCCCGACCAGCAGGTGCTCCAGCCGCCACTCGGACGGCGGCACGAGGGCCACGGTCAGCGCCCAGACGGGGAGCTTGGCCCCGAACACACCGCCAAACACCGCCGCCAGCACCACGGGGAAAACCTGCCCGGTCCGCGCGCCCATGCGCGCGGCGTTGCGCCGGTAGACGGCAATGCCCGCAACGAAGGCCAGCAGCATGAACACGGCGTAGGTGGACACCGGCACCGGCCCGAGCGGGATCACCGGACAGAGCCCCCAGCCCTCCGGTTGGATGTGGCTGATCTCCATCAGCGGCCCCCGGCGCGGAAAAGGGCCGACGGACGCGGGAAGAAGCGCGGCGTGCGCGCGCGGTAGGCGGCGTAGGCGTCGCCAAAGCGCCCCTCCAGCGCCTTCTCCTCCAGCGCGGCGCGGTACGTCATGGCGGGCAGGAAGATGAGCAGCGTTTCCAGGGCGGCCAGCCAGTTCAGATACGCGGCGGACGCGCCGAGGAACATCCAGATGAGCGAGGCGTACAGGGGATGCCGCACAAAGCGGTAGGGGCCGTCCCGCACGATGAAATGGTCGTCGTACACGCGCACATGGTCCGACCAGTTTCCCCGGAGATGGATGCGGCCCCAGAGGTTGTAGAGCAGGCCCCCGAGCATGGCGGCCAGCCCGGCGACGCGCAGGGCGTAGACCGCCCCATGCGGCGGCGCGGCCACGGCCCCCGCGCCGAGGCGGATGGTGAGCACCAGCGCGGTTCCGAACACGGCCATGCTGAACGTGGCCACCACGCTGCGCCGCTCGCGGAACCGCCGGGCGTCGCGGGCGGCGAGGAAGTTCGCCAGCACGGCGAGGAACATGCCCGCCACGCAGACCGACGACACGAAGTCCGCCAGCAGGGTGAAATCAGGCCGGGGCATGGCCCGCCTCCCGGTGGATGGTGTTGAACGCGGAGAAGGGGATCTTCCGCCCGTCCGGCTGGACCACATGGGTGCATTCCCGGCAGGCCCGGTCGAGGTCGAAGTTGCCGGCGTCGAGGAAGCTGATGACCGTCACATGGAAGAAGCGCTCCTGCACCAGCCGGGACCGCGCCTCCCGGTCCATCTCCAGCAGGTTGGCGGGCAGGCGTCCGGCCACCTCCTCCAGCAGCGCCGCGCCGCGGCACGCGCACATCTCGGCGGCGAGCGCGTGCAGATCCTCGATGGACGTGGTCATGGGGTTGCCCGGGATGACCCCGGCCAGGGCGGGCGGCAGGGGCCGCCACGCGCCGTCCACCCGCTCCAGATAGGCCAGCGACGCCAGCCCGCACGAAAGCGGAAGGAAGTCCTCCGCCGTCAGCAGTTCCGGCGCCTGCCGCTCCAGGGCGCGCACGGTCTGGGTCTGGGTGACGCGCTCCGCGCCGGGCCGGGTGTCGTTGCGCCCGAAGCGGGCCTCGCACTGGAGGTTGAGCCCGCGCACGGCGGGGTGGTCCAGCGCGAAGCGGAGCAGTCCGCCCAGCCCCTCCATATTCACCCCGTTCCGCAGGGTGGCCACCAGGGTGACGGGGATCCCGTGCTCCGCGAGCCGGTCCAGCGCCGCCAGTTTCTGCGCCAGCAGGGGGCGGCCGCGCAGGGCCGTGTGGGCCGCGTCGTCGAGCCCGTCAAACTGGAGATGCACCTCGAACCCGAGGCCGACGGACTTCAGGTCCGCGCAGGAAAGCCGCCCGTCCGCGATGGCCAGCCCATTCGTGTTCAGCATGACGTACTTGAAGGGGCGCGCCTTCGCCGCGCGGAGAATGTCCAGGAGTTGGGGGTGGCACGCGGGCTCGCCGCCGCTGATCTGCACGATGTCCGGCTTGCCGTTCGCGGCGCGCACGCAGGCGTCCAGCATCGCCTCGATTTCCCCCAGCGGGCGGTGCGCCCCGCCGCCGCCGCTGTCGGCGAAGCACACGGGACAGCCCAGGTCGCACGCCGAGGTCACCTCGACAAGGGCGACGCAGCTCTTCTGCCGGTGGTCCGGGCAGAGGCCGCAGTCCAACGGGCAGCCGCGCCCCGGCGCGGTCTGGGCGGTTTCGGGCGGGCGGTTCGGGCGGCGGGCGGACTCCCACCCCTTGTAGAGTTCCGCGTCATGCTCCACCACGCCCGCGCGCTCCCCGCAGGCCGGGCACCGCAGATGGAACACCAGCGCGCCCGACTCCTCAACGATCTCGGCGGGGACCACGGCGCGGCACGCCGCGCACCAGCCCTTTGTGGCTCTTGGATACATGCCGTCCTCCCGGTTTGCACGGCGCGCCGTCGGGACGCGCCGCCCGACAGCATACCCGCGCGCGCCCCGGCGGGACAACCGCGGGGGGCTGTCAGAGGAGCAGGACGGCGTAGTCCACGGGGAGGTGGGTGTCGCCGTCGAGGCGGCGGGCGAGCATGAACAGGTAGTCGCTGAGGCGGTTGGTGAAGCGGAGGAGGTGGTCGGCGGGGAACTCGGGGACGGCGCGCTTGAGCGTGACCAGCCGGCGCTCGAAGGCGCGGGCGGTGGTGGCGGCGAGGTCGGCGCGGGCGGCGGCGCGGTTGGCCGCGGAGACGATGAAGGACCTGGGCAGGGGCGTGAGGGCCTCGACACGGGCCTGCTCCTCCTCGAGATGGGCGAGGTGCTTCGGGCCGATCTCGCCCTGCCGCCATTTGGGGTGCTTTTTAAGCGGGTCGCTGACCTCGGCGCCGATGAGGAAGCAGGCGTGCAGGAGCCACCAGAGGAAGGCGGCCTCGGGCTCGTGCGCGCCGCCGTCGGCCTCCAGAATCTCCAGCCGCAGCAGGGCCAGCTCGGCGCGCAGGCTATCCAGCGCGCCGGTCGCCTCCACGATGGGGTCGTCCTTGGGCACGCGGTCGCCCGCGAGGATCCGCGTGCTGCCGTCGTCGCCCGTCTTTGTGGTGACCTGGGACCGCATGGCGTCCTCCCTATTCAATTTCCACCCCCACGGGGCAGTGGTCGGACCCGGTGACGGTGTCGTCAATCCAGGCGGCCTTTACCCGGGGCAGGAACCCGTTGTTCACACAGTGGTAGTCAATGCGCCAGCCGATGTTCCGCGCGCGCGCCGCCATGCGGTAGGACCACCAGGAGTACTGCACCTTGTCCGGGTGGAGGCTGCGGAAGGTGTCGGCGAAGCCCGCGTCCAGGAAGCGGGTCATGGCCTCGCGCTCCTCGATGTAGTAGCCCGCGTTGTTCTCATTCTCCTTGGG
>JAKPUV010000628.1 GCA_029554925.1 Candidatus Hydrogenedentota bacterium
GCACGCGGGACAGCGGACCGTTGATGGTCGCCGCGTGCCGCGTGAGGCTGTCCGGGCTGCGGCCGCGCCAGGCGCCCGCCGCCGCCGACCCGTAGGTGTTGCGCAGTTCCAGCGCCGCCGCCGCGTGGGCCTGGTGCAGCAGGTCCGCGGAGATGCCCGCGCCCGCCGCGATGCCGTTGACCTCGGCGACGATGCGCGGGTCCATCTGCGCGGCCTGGGTGTTCCAGTCCGCCAGCAGCTGGGCGCCGCTCAGGCCCGACTCGCTGATGAAGGCGTTCACATACGCCGGGATGAACTCGGCGATTTCCGACGCCATCAGCGCGCCGTAGTCCTGCCCCATCTGCTCGGGCGTCCCGTAGAACACGTTCACGGGCGCCGCGCTCTCCGGGAAAGACACCACATCGGGCCGCAGCGCGTTCGCCAGGTAGCCCACAAAGTCGGGGTACTGGTTGCTGCCGTCGGGGTTGCGCGGGATGACCTGCACGCCGGTGGTGAACACCAGGTCCGGCACCGCGATGCCCGGGACAAGAAGCGGGACGGTGGGCGGGTAGGCCGCGTCGTTGCCGTAGAAAAGCTGCACGAAGAAGGCCGTGTAGTTGCCTTCCTCCGGTTCGGGCCGAGACGCAATGTAGGTGGTGCCGCCGGTCTGGGTCGGCGTCAGCAGCACGCTCTGCCAGTCCGCGCGGAACCGGGCCTCCTTGCGGAAGTCGCGGGAATCCCGCGAGGTGGCGTACCACAGCAGCACCCGCCGCGGCCGCCGCGTGGAGCTGATGTCCACCCGGATGGTCCCATCGGGCTGAAGCGCCCAGGTGAACGGAGGCCGCGTCTTGTCCTGCGTCACGGCCATGTACCACGACAGCAGGTTGCCCGCCGGGTTGTCGGACTGGGTGGGGTCAAGGTCGTCCTCGCTGTCCACCAGACCGTGGTCCCCGTTGGGGATGTAGTTGACGAAGTTTTCGTTCTCCAGCCCGCCGAAGTACCACTGGGCCGCGTCGGGAACGAAGAACTGGTCCATCGTGCCGTTGGTGAGGAACTTGGGAATGTTGAGGCGCCCGATGAGCGAGTACTCGTAGGGGTCCACCAGCCGCAGGAGCGCGTCGGCCTCCGGCGTCACGCCGCCGCCGCTCTCCGGCAGCAGCCGGTCGAACACGCCCGCCTGGGCGTAGTCGTAGATGGCGGGGGCCCAGTAGCCGTACACGGCCCGGTGGTGCTGCAGGTGCTTGTCCATGTTCAGCACGTCAATGACGATGGGGGCGATGGCCTTCACGCGGAAATCGCTGGCGCCGGTGAGCCAGGTGGTCCACCC
>JAKPUV010000745.1 GCA_029554925.1 Candidatus Hydrogenedentota bacterium
AAGACCAGCGCCCAGAACCGCGCCTGTTCAGGGTCCAGCCCCAGCCGGGTCTCGAACATTTCGGGGATGCCGAAGACCGCGTTCAGCGCGATGGCCCCGCTGTAGAGCACCGTGGCCAGCAGCACGACGACATAGGCCACCATCATGTAGCTGGCCATGATGCCGCGCGTTTTGGCGTCGTAGCGGTACTCCAGAAACTCCGGCATGGTGTAAATGCCCGCGCTCAGGAAGCGGGGGAGCAGGAACCACGCCACCACGACCAGCGTGATGGCGGACATCCACTCGTAGCTGGCGATGGCCAGGCCCGTTTCCCCGAAGGCCTGCCCCGCCATGCCCACGAAGTGCTCCGTGCTGATGTTCGCCGCGATCAGGGAGAACCCGATGAGCGGCCACGTCAGCCTGCGGCCCGCGAGGAAGTAGTCCTCCGACGACCGCCCCTTGCGGCCCGCCGCCAGGGAGATTCCCAGCACGGTGAGGATAAACGCGACGAATACGACACCATCCACCCAGGTCAACGCCATGACAAGATTCCTTCCAAGGTGTGTTTCCCAGACCCTTGCCCGCGCGGACCGCCGCCCGGCCGCGCGGAATGCGGGGTGCATGATACCGGAAACCGGGCGTGTTCCACACCTTGCCCCTTGTCGGGGACGGGCACGGCGCGTATGACATTCCCCGGCGGGTGACTGACCGCCTCTTTCTGTGTAGCATGTCATCTGTTGAAGGGACGCCCGTGTTATGTTAGGCACGGAAACGCATGGGTCAAGGGATTCGAAGTATGCGGAGGGTCTGTTCATGGTTTCCTGCCACCGGTCGGGAAGTGTCACGGCCAAGTCTCTTTTCTGCGGACTGTTGCTGGCGGTCACGCTGGCCTGGGCGCCGTGTTCCCGGGCGGACACGCTGACGGTGCCCCTCTGGACGTATGGGGGCGAGCCCCACGGCTTGACGGAGCTGTCTTCGAACGCGGCCCTCTCGCCGGACGGCACGCGGTTTCTGACCGGCGCCACCAACCGCAAGGTGCTCCTGTGGGACACCGCGACAGGCGGTCTGGTCAGGGCATTCTCCGGACACACCAACGGAGTGTCCTGCGTGGCGTTTTCCCCGGACGGGGCACGGATACTGAGCGCGTCAAGCGATGCGACGGCCAGGATCTGGAACGCCGCCACCGGGGAGTGTCTCCACGTCCTCACGGGGCACACCTCCCAGATAAATGCCGCCGCCTTTTCCCCGGACGGCACCCGGGTGCTGACGGGATCGGGGACCCTTCCCTCCGGTGACAGCACCGCCCGGCTCTGGGACGCGAACACCGGTGCCCTGCTCCGCACCTTCACCGGACACACGGGGATGATTCAGTCTGTCGCCTTTTCCCCGGACGGGTCGAAGATCGTCACCGGCTCGATGGACATGTTCCTTGTGGACAACACGGCCCGGATCTGGGACACGGAGACCGGGGCGCTCCTGCGCACGCTGTCGGGCACCATGCTCAGCGTGACCTCCGTCTCCTTTTCGCCCGACGGGGCGTCCGTCCTCACGGTGTCGGCAGGGGACGGGGTGACGCTGTGGGATGTGGGGACGGGCGCTGTGCTGCGCCAGTTTACTGGCCATTCCGGTACGGTCTGGGTGGCGGCATTTTCCCCGGACGGCCTGTCCGTGGTCACGGGCTCGCAAGACCAGAGCGCCCTGCTCTGGGACGCCGCCACCGGGACCGCCGTCGGCGTCCTCACGGGCCACACCGGGGCGGTATCCTCGGCGGTCTTCTCCGCGGACGGCGCGCGCGTGTTGACGGCGTCGAGAGACGACAAACAGGTCCGGCTGTGGGATGCGGCGGACGGCTCCTGCCTCAGGGTGTACGAGGAGCACTTCGCCGCCATGAACTGGGCGGAGTTTTCGCCGGACGGCACCCGGATCCTTCTCGGGACATCGGATCCGGAGGCCGTGATCCTGGACGCGGCCACGGGGGCTCAGCTCGCCTCCCTCCCCGGGCACACGGACAAGATCACCTCGGTCGCCTGGTCGGCGGACGGTTCGCGCGCGATGACGGGATCGGGTGACGGTACGGTGAAAATCTGGAACGCCGCGACCTTGGAGGAGGAACGCACCCTGTCCACCGGGGAAGTCTTCCACGCGGTGCTTTCGCCGGACGGGGGGACGGTTGCCGTGTCCACCGGAGGCACTGCCGCCTCCCTCTATGACGCGGACACCGGAGCGTACCTGCGCGGCGTTGGCCACAGCAACACGGTCTTGTCGGTTGCCTTCTCGCCGGACGGAACCAAACTGCTCACCGGATCGGAGGACATGACCGCGAAAATGTGGGACGTGGCAACGGGGGCCCTTCTGAGAACCTTTTCGAGCACCTCTTGGGTGCTCTCCGCGGCCTTTTCGCCGGACGGCACGAAAGTTCTCCTGTCAGAGGGCATGTCCCTGAGCATGCTGGACGCGACGACGGGAAACCTGGTCCGGTCCTTCGCCCAGTCTGCAATGACCTGGTATGCGCGCTTCTCCGCCGATGGGACCAGGGTGGTCGCCGGAGGGTCTTCGCTGGCCAGACTGTGGGACTCAAGCACGGGGGGCCTTCTCCGTATATTTGACGGGCAGACCGGATTCATTGTGATGGCGGCGCTCTCGCCCGACGGCACCCGGGTGGTCACCCCCTCGGACAACGGCTCTACGATGCTCTGGCCGGCGGCGGGCGGCGTGGTGCCCGCCGTGGAGGGGCTCCTTCAGGCGGATGCCCAGGCGCTGGTTTCGGGGTCCGGGCTGGTGACGGGGGAGGTGGCCGGTGAATGCAGCGACACGGTTCCTGCCGGCGCCGTGATCCGACAGAACCCCGCCGCCGGAAGTGTTGTGGGGGCGGGATCGGCGGTTGACCTGGCCGTCTCCACCGGCGGGTGCCCGGTGGCGGTGCCCAACCTCGCCGGACTGCCCCTGTCCGCCGCGCAGGCCCTCCTGACGGCGAGCGGCCTTGTGTCCGGCAGCATTACCCAGCAATGC
>JAKPUV010000746.1 GCA_029554925.1 Candidatus Hydrogenedentota bacterium
CAGACCAGCCGGATGCCCCCTTCCGGGTGATTTGCGGTTTTGGACGCGCCGCGCCGTTTTGGTTCAACGGTTCCGCTGATGGGCGCCCCGCTGGGACCCCGGAGAAATCGGAAAAATTTCCGGGTTGGACACCCCCCGCACGGCGCCGGGACGGCAGTTTGCGCGAGGCGTCCCCCCTCGTCAATACTGGAGGGGCAAGGAGTGTCCGGCCGAAGATGAAAGGGTGATGGATTGAACCTGCGTTTCCTGCGGCGGCTGTGCGCCGCCGCGTGCCTGTTCCCGGTGTGCGCCGCCGTTCACGCCGGAGACCAGCCCCAGTGGGGCGCGGCGCATTCCCGCAACATGGTCTCGGCGGAGACCGGCCTGCCGGACGCCGTGGCGGCGGAGGGCGAGGCCGGTCCCCTGTGGTCCGTCGGTCTGGGCGACAACAGCTACGGCACCCCCGTGGTCGCCGGGGGCCGGGTTTACATCGGCGCGAACAACCTGAACCCCGTGGACGCCCGGCTCCAGGGCGACTACGGCCTGCTGTACTGCCTCTCGGAAAAGGACGGGGCGCTCCTGTGGAAACTCGGCACGCCGCGCATCGGCGGCGACGACTATCTGGACTGGCCGGGCATCGCCGTGTGCTCCCCGCCCACGGTGGAGGGCGACCGCGTCTACGCCGTGACCAACCGCTACCAGATTGTCTGTCTCGACGCGCGCGGACAGGAGAACGGCAACGACGGCCCGTATTTGGACGAGGGTGTCCTCATGGCGCGGGACGGCGAGCCGCCTCTGGAGGTCACCGCGTCCGACGCCGATGTGCTCTGGATCTTCGACCTGAAGACGCAGGCGGGCATTTACCCCCACGACGGGGCGCACGCCTCTCCGCTGCTGGACGGCCCCTGGCTCTATGCGAACTCCTGCAACGGCGTGGACAACACGCACAAAGTGATCCGGAATCCCGATGCGCCCAGCCTCGTGGTGCTCGACAAGCGCACCGGACGGCTGGTGGCGCGCGACGGCGAGCGGATCGGCCCGCGCGTTTTCCACTCCACCTGGTCGTCCCCCGCGCTCGGCGCGGTGGACGGCGTGCAGACAGTCTTCTTCTGCGGCGGCGACGGCGTGTGCTACGGGTTCAGGGCCCTCGGCCATGACGAGGCCCCGGAGCCGGAGCGGGTGCTGGAGCGGATCTGGCGCTTCGACCCCGACCCGGCGGCGCCGAAGGAAAATGTCGCGGAGTACTTGAAGGACAACCAAGCGGGGCCCAGCACCATCCACAGCATGCCGGTATGGCTGGACGGACGCCTCTACATCACCGGCGGCGGCGACACGTGGTGGGGCAAGCGCGAGGCCTGGCTCAAGTGCGTGGACACCTCCAAGCCGGGCGATGCGACGGAGTCGGGCCTGCTCTGGACCGCGCCGCTCAAGAAGTTCAGCATGTCCACGCCCTGCGTGGCGGACGGCCTGGTCTTTGTCACCGACGGCGGCGGGGAGCTTTCCTGTGTGGACGCGGCGACGGGTGCCCTGCTGTGGGCCGAGGACCTGGGCGGGGAGATATGGGGCTCCGTGCTCGCGGCGGACGGGAAGGTCTATGTGGGTACGCGGCGCGGCGAGGTGGCGGTCTTCGCCGCCGCGCGGGAGAAGCAACTGCTCTCGC
This sequence comes from Candidatus Hydrogenedentota bacterium, assembly GCA_029554925.1. Lineage (GTDB taxonomy): Bacteria > Hydrogenedentota > Hydrogenedentia > Hydrogenedentales > CAITNO01 > JAAYBR01. The sequence continues at coordinate 1,640 of JAKPUV010000746.1, forward strand.
GGGCAACCCTGGGCGCGGCCATTTCATCCACCCCCGTGGCGGCAAACGGCGCGCTCTTCGTGGCGACGCAGGAGCGCATCTTCGCCTTCGGAAAACGCTGACAGGACCGCGAACCAAC
>JAKPUV010000747.1 GCA_029554925.1 Candidatus Hydrogenedentota bacterium
GTGCCGAGGGGGTCCTTCCACCGGGCCACGGCGCGGCCCAGCAGCTCCCGCTCCTCCGGCGTCATTGCCATTTGAAAGGTCTTCACCCCCTCGTCGGAGGGGAAGGTGGCGTAGTTGAGCTGGTAGAACTTCACGCCCAGCCCGTCCACGACCACCTTGCAGGATTTCCGGTAGGGGATGGGGATGTAGGAGTAGAAGCCGCCGATGCCCTTTCCCGCGAGGGGGTTGGGGAACCGCTCCAGCGAGTTGTCAAACAGACTTTCCATCGGCACGTCCAGTGCGGGCACGGCCTCGCCGTCGAGGTAGATCCGGATGTGCTCCCCCTTGCGCTCCAGCAGTCCGTCCGCCTCGCCGCCGGCGTGGGTCGTCCAGAGCCGGTAGATGCAGCCCGGCCCCTCCATCTCGGCGATGACGCTGTTGCCGTCCTCCTCGCGCAGCTTGGAGTACTGCCCCGAGAAGCCGTCGTTGTTGCCGCCCGTGCGGTCATAGCTGGAGAAGGAGGCCATTTTGACCCCCGCCCGCGCCATCGGCAGCAGCGCGTCGTCGCACAGTTCGCGGAGGCTGCCCGTGGGCTGCCAGGCCCACGCCGCGCCGGGGAACAGGAGGGACGCCAGAGCGAGGGCAAATGCGAGGGTCTTGGACATGGCCGGTCTCCCGTGGTTGCGCGGGGGGCGCCCGCAGACAGTCATCTTAGCCAAACGGGCGCGGGGAAACAACGCGGTGCGGGCGCCTACTTTTTCGCGGGGGTGAGGGCGCGCAGGCGCAGGAGGGCGAGGCGGTGGCGCGGGGCCTTTTCCACGACGGCGCGGTAGGCCGCGAGGGCGGCGTCGCGGTTGCCGTCGAGTTCGGCGCGGACGGCGGCGAAGCAGTCGAGGTCGGGGCTTTGGTGGCCGCCGTCTCGGGCGCGGGCGAAGGCGTCGAAGGCCTCGTCCCACAGGCCGGCGAACCAGAAGCGGCGCCCCTGGAGGTACAGGTCGGCCGGGGCGGCGGCGGGGCCGGGTGCGAGGACGGAGCGGGCGCGGACGCGGGCTGCGGCGCCGCCGGGCCGGTCCCAGTAGCGGCGGAAGGCGTCGCGGGCGGTTTTCACGTCGCCGGTGGCGAGGGCGGCGCGGCCGAGCCAGAGGCTGCCGTCGCCGGGCGGGTCGAGGGTGAAGACCCTGGGGTGGAGGGTGTCGGGGGGCCGCGCGACCAGGACACTGAGGAGCTGGGCCTCTTCGGAGAGCCGTTCGGGGTGCTCCTGGCGGAGGGTGTCGAGGCCGGCGAGCACGAGGGGCATGCCGGAGAGCGCGGGGCCAAACCGGCGCACGACGGTCTCGCCGGTGCCGGGGTCGGCGGCGAGGGCGGCGCGGAGGGTGCGCTGCGCGTCGAGGGAGGAGCCCCGGTCGTGGGCGGCGCGGGCGTCGGCGACCATGCGTCCGGCGGCGTGGCGCGCCATGACGGACTGCCCGTACTGGCGCACGCCGGTGAGGAGCAGGGCGCCGAAGAGGGCCAGGCCGCACCAGGCCGCCAGGTTGAGGGCGATGTACCGTTTCAGGCGTCTCGCGGGCATGCCGCCTCCGTTGTCAGTAGGCCTGGTCCAGGTGCAGGAGCACGGGGACGGTTTTCACCATGATCTTGACGTCCAGCCAGAGGGACCACTGCTCGATGTAGGCGATGTCGAGGCGGACCATCTGGTCGAAGGAGAGGCGGTTGCGGCCGCTGACCTGCCACAGGCCGGTGATGCCGGGGCGGATGTAGAGGCGCTTCATGTGCCAGTCCTTGTAGGCGTCCACCTCGTACTGGATGGGCGGGCGCGGGCCGACGAGGCTCATGTCGCCGCGGAGCACGTTGATGAACTGCGGCAGCTCGTCGATGCTGGTCTTTCGGATGAAGCGGCCGAGCCGCGTGATGCGGGGGTCGTTCACGATCTTGTAGACCGGCTTGCCGTCGGCGTCCACCTCGCTGTGCTCGCCGTTCTGGATCATCTTCTGGAGGTATTCCTGGTGGATTTTCGTGTCGGCGCCC
>JAKPUV010000752.1 GCA_029554925.1 Candidatus Hydrogenedentota bacterium
CCGTCCGGCTCTGTGGGGCAGATTCATGGGCGGGCCCGCGCCGCGGGGGCCTGTGGTATGATAGAGGCCTGTGAACTTGGGTATGAGGACGCCCCCGCGCCGCGGCGCCGCGCACGGGGGCGTGTTTTCCATGGAGCGGCCGCACCGTGATGGATGAGGTGAGAAAACCCCGGCTGACCGAGGTGGTGGCGATGAAGTCCCTGCTGGACGGGGCCGCCGCCGCGGGCCAGGTGCTGCCCCGGCAGCTCCCGGAACTGTACGAGAACGTGCGCGATTTCCACGTCCACGCCGATGACAGCGGCGTGGGCGGGCTGGTGGCGCTGCACATTGACATGGTGGACCTGGCGGAGGTGCGGTCGCTGGTGGTGCGCCCGGACCTGCGGGGGCGGGGCATCGGCCGGCGGCTGGTGGAGGCGGTGCTCGCGGAGGCGTCGGACCTGCACATTGCGCGGGTCTACGCGTTCACGCGGATGCCCGCGTTCTTCAACAGCCTCGGCTTCGCGGTGGTGGACCGCGCCGAGCTGCCGTACAAGGTGTACAAGGACTGCCAGCGCTGCCCGCTGTACCCGAACTGCGACGAGATCGCCGTGGCGCGGTGGCTGGACGCCCCGAAAACGGCCGGGGGAATGGAGGTTCCGAAATGACGAGCACGTGTCCGGGAACGCTTGGTTTTCTGGGGTTCGGCAACATGGGCCTGGCCATCGCGGCGGGCCTGCTGGACCGCAAAGTCTATCCGGCGAAACGCCTTCTGGTGTTTGACCCCGAATCGGCGCGGCAGGCGGCCGCGCGGGAGATGGGCCTGCGGGTGATGGAGACGCCGCGGGAGCTGGCGGCGGCGTCGGACACGCTGATGTTCGCCGTGAAGCCGCAGGTGTGGCGCGCGGCGGCGGAGTCCCTCGCGGGCGCCCTCCGGCAGGACGGGCTCGTCCTCTCCATCATGGCGGGCGTGCCCATTGCGGCGCTGCGCGCGGCCCTGGGGGGGAAGGCGAAGGTGATCCGTGTCATGCCGAACACCCCGGCCATGGTGCGCGCGGGCGCCGCGGGCATCGCCCCGGGCCCGGGTTGCGGCGAGGCGGACGCCGCCCTCGCCCGGACGATTTTCGAGGCCGTGGGGGTGGCGGAGATTGTGAAGGAAAAGGACTTGGACGCCATCACCGCCCTCAGCGGAAGCGGTCCGGCGTATTTCTTCCTGCTGGTGGAGTGCCTGACCAAGGCGGCGGTGGCCGAGGGACTGGACGCGGCGGTGGCGGCGCGGCTGGCCGCGCAGACCGCCCTCGGCGCGGGGCGACTCCTGATGGAGTCCGGAGAGGACGCCGCCGTGCTGCGGGAGCGGGTCACCTCCAAAGGCGGCACCACCTTCGCCGCGCTGGAAACCTTCCGCGCCCGGAACTTTGAGGAGACCGTGCTGGCGGCGGTGAAGGCCGCCGCGGCGCGTTCAAGGGAACTCGGGAAATAGTGTCCGTCCGCCGTCGGGGACGGATGCGGCCGGGTGCGGCGGCGCCGCAGCCGGGAAAGGAGCGGCCATGGGACGGTTTGCGCTGACGGTGTTTCTGGTTTCCGCGTGCTGCGGCGCCTTCGGCGCGGGGGCGCCCCTCTCCGGGGTGTATCTGCACCCCGTGGAGTACGCGGACGCGCCGGGGTCCGCGGAGGAGCGGGCGGCCCTGGTGGACGCCGCGCTGGACAAGGTGGCCGCCTGCGGGTTCA
>JAKPUV010000763.1 GCA_029554925.1 Candidatus Hydrogenedentota bacterium
GGAACATGGGCAGGAGCAGCTCCAATAGCCTGTCGTGCGGAACGCTGTCGAAATACCGCCGAATGTCCAGCTTGCACGTCCAGCCGTGCCGCCGCACCAGTTCCCGCGCCCGCGCCGCCGCCCGGTGCGTGCCCTTGCCGACGCGGCACGCGTAGCAGTCCTCCGTGAACCCCCTCTCCAGCAGCGGCGCGATCACGCCGCACAGCGCGTGGTGCGCCACCCGGTCCCTCACCGGCGCGCAACTGATCGTGCGCGGCTTCGGGTCCGTCACCCGGAACTGCCCGTACGGCCCCGGCCGCCACGCGCCCGACAGCAGTTCCTCCCGCAATGCCGCCAACTCCTCTTCCCGCCGCGCCGCGAACGCCGCCACGTCACGCTTGGTGCCGCGCCCCTTCATCACGCGCCTCAGCGCCGCCGCCAGATTCTCCGGCGACGCGACCCGCTCCCAAAGCTGTCCGTACGATCTCATTCTGTTTTCGAAAGAATCGAAAGATTCGACCGAATCGATTCATCCGATTCCATGATTTCCTTGTCGGTCTCATCCGCCCCGCCGCCGTCCGCCCCTTCCTTCTCAGGCGCGGGCGCGGTCACGTCCGGCATCAGACCCAGCACCTCCGCCCCGTAGTCGCGGCAGAACGCCTCGCCGACGCCGTCGATCTCCTTCAGCCCCGCCAGCGAGCGCGGCACCCGCCGCGCGATCTCCGCGAGCTGCGCGTTCCGCGCGATCGCGTACGCCGGCTTCCCCTCCGCCCGCGCCCGGTCGTTGCGCCAGCGCTTCAGATCGCGGTACAGCGGTCGCCGCGCCTCCTCCAGCCCCTCCTCCGGGTCAGGCCCCGCGCGGCGGCGGAACCCGTCGCCGTCCGCCGGGGCGTCCCCCAGCAGCAGCGTCAGGGCCAAGTGCGGCACGTTCCCGTGCGTGAAGAAATGCTCGCGCGCCTCCAGCACCTCCCGCCCGGAGATTGCCCGCCTCAGCGCCTCCTCCGGGAAGCCCTGAAGCCCCTCCTGATACCTCAGCGTGATCACCCGCACGTCCATTCCGATCCCTCCCCGGCGACAATAACTTCTCGCCAACCTGAGGAGATGCTAAGCCCGCCCGCGCGCCTCAGTCAAGCGCGTTTTTCCGGCACGCGTTCCGCGCGCCGGAAAAACGCGCTCACACTCCGCAGGGGGCTGGCCGCCCCCTGCGTAACCCCCGCAAGACCGGGTTCTCGGCTCGTCGTGCGGCGGCTACCGCCGTTGCCCGCACGACGCCGCGAACCCGGTTTTCCCCCTTCCGGGGAAAGTGCGCACCCTGCGGGACAGGATCAGGGCAAGGTCCTAACAAGGCGGAAGCCGAGGGAGCTGCGGTTCCGGGCCGACGGGTCGTCGCAGTCGCGATACGCCGAACGGCAGATCGACGCGGTGAGGGCCCAGCTTCCGCCCCGCTTCACGCGGAACGAACCCGAAACCGCCCCCGCCGGATCCTCGGCTGCGGCCGTCCCGAGATGCCCGACGTACCAGTCCAGACACCATTCCCACACGTTGCCGTGCATGTCATACAGGCCCCACGCGTTCGGCGCGTAAGAGCCGACCGCCGCCGTGGCGTTCGCCGTGGTGCAGTCCGTCGCGGGATCAACCCACTTCGTGCCGTCCCACACCTTGCCGCCGTCGTACTGGTAGCGCCCCAGCAGGTCGAGCCGCGCGTCGGACGTGGTGTTCGTCAGGTTCACCGTGCCGTCGTTCAGCGCACCCGTCGTGCCGGCCCGGCAG
>JAKPUV010000866.1 GCA_029554925.1 Candidatus Hydrogenedentota bacterium
GGCGCGGAGAGGGGGGGGAACTTGCTTCCTGAAGTCTGAAGTCTGAAGTCTGAACAAAGAAAAGCGGACGCGCGCATGGGCGCGCGGTGCCAGGCTAGAGCCTGGCGATCCCAGGGAGGAGGGACGCCGGGGGAAGCTGTCAACGTTCAGTTCTGGCGGACGGCTCTTGCAATTGGCGGGCGCATGCGCGAGAATAGGGGGCGCAAGGGACCGGGCACCCGGTGGCCATTTCCGGCGGGGGTTTCCGCCGGACAACCGAAGGAGACACAGGACATGGAGATTTCCCGCAGGCATTTTCTGAACTCGTCGGCGGCGGTGCTGGCGGCGGGCGTCATGCCGCACGGGCGCGTCTGGGGCGCGAACGAGAAGATCGGGGTGTGCGTCGTGGGCGTGAACGGCCGCGGCGGCTCGCACATCGAGGGGTTCACCAAGAGCCCGGACTCGGAGGTGGTGGCGCTGTGCGACGTGGACGCGCGGGTGCTGGAGCGCGTGGCAAAGCAGGTGGAGAAGGAGACCGGGAAGAAGCCGAAGACCTACCGCGACATGCGGGAGGCCTTCGCTGACCCTGAGGTGGACGCGGTGAGCATCGCCACGCCGAACCACTGGCACACGCTGGCGGCGGTCTGGGCGGCGCAGGCGGGCAAGCATGTCTATGTGGAGAAGCCGGCGACGCACAACATCTACGAGGGCCAGCAGCTGGTGGCGGCGGCGGAGAAGTACAATGTGGTGATCCAGCACGGAACGCAGTCGCGCTCGGACAAACAGTGGCTGCGCGACATCGCGCTGCTGCAGTCGGGCGAGATCATCGGGCCGCTGTACATGGCCCGGGGCCTGGGCTACAAGAACGGCAACCGCGGCTCCATCGGCAACGAGCCGGACTCGGACGCGCCCGCGACGCTCGACTGGGACCTCTGGCAGGGACCGGCGTCGCGCAAGCCGTTCAACAAGATGTACCACCCCTACAACTGGCACTGGTTCTGGCACTGGGGCAACGGCGAGATCGGCAACCAGGGCATCCACCAGCTGGACATCGCGGCGTGGGGCATGAACCGGGGCCTGCCGGTGCGGGTGGACAGCGTGGGCGGCCGCTACACCTACGAGGACGCGGGCGAGACGCCGAACACGAACGTGGCCACGTTCATCTATGAGGACGGCACCATGCTGGTCTTCGAGGTGCGCAACCGCTGGACCAACGACGAGGGCGGCCGCATGCTCGGCGACAAGTTCGCGGGCGGCGTCGGCGTGGGCAACCTCTTCTACGGCGACGGCGGCTACTATGTGCAGGACCAGGGCTTCTTTGACACGAAGAACAACCCGATCCCGGTGGACGCCACGAAATACCCGTTCCCGGAGTCGAAGGGCTGCTGGCAGAACTTCCTGGAGGCGGTGAAGGCGAACGACAAGACGAAGGTGTACGGCGACATGAAGGCGGCGCACGTCTCCTCCGGCATGGCGCACCTGGCGGGCATCTCCTACCGCCTGGGCACCTCGCTGAAGTTCGACCCGAAGACCGAAACCTTCACGGGCGGGCCGTCCGAGGCGAACGCGATGCTCACGCGCGAGTACGCGAAGGGCTTCGAGGTTCCCAAACTCGCCTGATACCCGGTTAGTGAACAGCGCCGGGCGCGGCCTTTGCAGCCGCGCCCGGCGTTCTTCTTTGGGTCCGACTCAGTGGTGGGAGAAACAGCGCTCGAGGGTGAAGAGCATGGCCGCGCCCGCCTCGTTGCAGGCCTCGATGGCCTCGTAGTCGTTCATGCTGCCGCCGGGCTGCACGATGGCCGTGATGCCCGCGCCGGTGGCGGAGTCCACCGCGTCGCGGAACGGGAAGAAGCCGTCGGACGCCATGACGGCGCCCTCGAGCGACTCGGCGCCCTTGTACTTCGCCTTGGCCTTGGCGATGGCCTGCTGCACCGCGCCGACGCGGTCCTGCTCGCCCGTGCCGACGGCGAGGGTCTGGCCGTTGCGCGCGATAACCACGCCGTTCGACCGCACGTGGATGTTCACATACCAGGCGAAGAGCAGGTCATCCAGCTCCTGCGGCGTCGCCGCTCGGGCGATGTCCATCCGGCCCTTCTTGGGGTGGTCGTTGTACGCGGGCACGAGGTCGGCCGTGGAGCGCACGCGCGACAGGTAGGGCTTCGCCAGCACGATGCTGCCATCGTCGAAGACCTTCATCTCCCACGCGCGCGGCGTGTCCTCCACGTACTTCGGCAGCGCGGCGAAGTCGGGCGTCTGGATGATGCGGATATCGCGGTTCTTCTTGAAGCGGTCGGCGTCCTGGAAGGCCTCTAGGGCCTCGGGCGCGAAGGCGGGCGCCACCACGCACTCCACGATGGTCTGCATGATCTCCGCCGCCGTGTCACCGTCCACCTCGCGGTTGAACGCGCACACGCTGCCGAAGGCCGCCTGCGCGTCCGCGTCGCGCGCGCGCTGGTACACCTCCACGAGCGGCTGGCCGCCGTTCTGCAGCGCCACGCCGGAGGGGTTGCAGTGCTTCATGACGGCGCAGGCCGGACGCGGCATGAACTTGAGGATGCCGAGGGCGTGCTGCATGTCCTCCAGGTTGGTCTGCGACAGGCCGGCCTTGCCGGTCTTGAGCATTTTGTACGCGCCGAGCACCAGGCCCTCCCCGTCCGCCGGACGGTAATACGCCGCCGGCTGGTGCGGGTTCGTGCCGTAGCGCAGGTCCTCCACCTTCACATAGGCGCGCCCGATCACGTCTATCGTCTCCGGGAAATCCCCCTCGGTCCGGGTGCGGTACATTTTCTTGAGGTCCTGGTCGGCCATGG
>JAKPUV010000876.1 GCA_029554925.1 Candidatus Hydrogenedentota bacterium
CGCCCGCAAGATCGTAGGTGATGTCCACGACGCGCGAGTTCGCGCGCTGCGTCATCTGCACGTTGCTCACCGCCGGCACGGCCCAGGCCGCGCCCGCGCCCATCGTCACGGCGGCCGCCACGGCCGCCGCGGTGTTCGTGATGCCTCTCATTTCGCTCTCCTCCTGTTGCGGCGGCCGTGTGGCCGCCTGATTTTGTGAAAGTTCTTGGACCACTACCATCCCATAGGGCAAACCGGAAACACACCGGTTTCCATGATTGGCACCTATTATGCGGGGGGGGGCGAAAACAGTCAACCCCTGAATTTTATAAAAAAAGTGTCGGCTTCGGAGGCGATAGCCTGTAGCCTACAGGCGCATGAAAAAACTGATCCCCCAATCGCTTGGGTTCACGCCCCCGAAACCGACAAAGACAGTGTACACCGTGCTGCGGCAGCTCGTCCAATGGATTCCACTTGCGGATGTCAAGCTTGTGCTCGTCGGCGAGCCACGTGGTCGCGCTGCTGTACGGGCAGCTCGCGGGCTGCGACAGCCTCAACGGGATCGTGGACGCGGCGCATGTCCACGAGGGCGAGTGGCGCAACATCCGGGGAGCGCAGCCGCCGAAGCGCAACACGTTCTCCAACGCGAACCGGCGCCGTGACGCGGCCATGGCCGAGCGGCTGTACTGGGAAGTCTTCGGGCATCTGGTCTCCGTCTGCCCGGGGTTCGGGCAGTACAAAAGGCACAAGGGCTTCCTGGCGCGGATGAGGCGCGGGATCTTCGCCATAGACTCCAGCACGATCAAGCTGTGCCTGAACTGCATCGACTGGGCGCGGCACCGCAGGAAGAAGGCGGCAGCAAAGCTGCACATGAACCTCGACGTGGGCAGCCGCCTGCCCGCCTTCGCCGTCGTGGAGGACGCGGGCCACCACGACTCCACCCGGGCTCAGACGCTCTGCGCCGGCCTGACGGCGGGTGACGTGTGCCTCGCCGACCGGGCCTACACGGACTTCGGCTTCCTCGACAGACTGCGGGCGCGCGGGATTTTATTCGTCGTCAGACAGAAGAAGAACATGCGCTTCAAGAGCGTGAAGACGCTTCCGAAAGGCCGGGACGCGAGCGTCATCAGCGACGAACTCGTCGAGCCCGTTCTCGCCCACTCCAAGAAACTCTATCCCGTTCCCCTGCGCCGCGTGACCGCGCGCGTCGAGGTGGACGGCAAGATGAAGGTGATGACTTTCTTGACGAACCACCTCGGCTGGAGCGCGCGGACCGTCGCGGAACTGTACCGGGCGCGGTGGACCGTCGAGCTGTTCTTCAAGGAACTCAAGCAGACCTGCCAAATCCACGACTTCGTCGGATACAACGAGAATGCCGTCAAGTGGCAGGTCTGGACCGGGATGCTCGCGCACCTCCTGCTGCGGTTCATGCGCCACGTCGCGGGCTGGGATCTGAGCTTCTCGCGACTCGCGGGCGTCGCGCGCGCGGCGGTGTGGGTCAAGCGCGATCTGGTCGCGATCCTCAAAACCTATGGGACAGCACCCCGGCCCAAACCGGGTGAACCCCGCGAAAAACCCCCGCCTTTGCAGGCCTTTTTCGATTTCTGGCGGATTGACTATGGGACAGCAGGGCCGTAAAACTCAACAAAAACGCGAAACGGCCGGCTCCGCCGGGAAAACCTCCAACCCGAAACCTCAAAACAGACACCGAAAACCCAAGCAAATCCGCATGGGTAAGGGCTAACTGCACCCCCTATGGGATGCTAGTGCTCCCCTTTTATTCGTGTCTTTGCACGTTCTCAAAATCGCGTGTGCGCTGTATCCCCTCACTCGTTCGCGCCCGCGACCGGCTGTTCCGGCGGCGCGGCCGCGACCGAAAACCGGAAGGCCGTTGCGCTGCGGAAGGTTTTACCGGGGCGGAGAATCACCGAGGGAAAGTGCGGCTGGTTGACGGAATCGGGGAAGTGCTGCGTCTCGAAGCAGACGGTGTTGTGGCGTTGTTCCGGCGCGGCGGCCACCGATTTACCGTCGCGGAAGACGCGCTTGCCGGTATAGAGCTGGAGGCCGGGCTGGTCGGTGTACACCTCCATCAGGCGGCCGCTGCGCGGTTCATAACACCAGGCCGCCCGCGCGAAGCTCTGCCCGCCGTTGCGCAGCACAAAGTTGTGGTCGTAGCCCCGGGTGGTCGGCACGAGCGCCTCGATCCGCGCGCCGATCGCGGCCGGCGCGGTGAAGTCCAGCGGCGTGCCGGCCACCGGCGCGAACGCGCCCGTCGGGATCAGCTCCGCGTCGGCCGCGGTGATGCGGTCGGCGGCGATCCAGACCAGGTGGCCCCACACGTCGCCCTCGCCCGCGAGATTGAAGTACGCGTGGCTGGTGAGATTGACCGGCGTGGGCTTGTCGGCGACGGCCGTGTAATCGAGACGCAGCGTGTTGTCGTCGCTGAGCGTGTAGGTGACGGTGACATCGAGCGTGCCGGGAAAGCCCTCCTCGCCGTCCGGACTGCGCAGGCTGAAGCGCACTGCGGCCGCGCCCGGTCCGGCGGATACCGTCTCGCCGCGCCAGAGCTTGCGCCCGAACCCGTTGCGGCCGCCGTGGAGCTGGTGCGGCCCGGCATTGGCCGTCACCCGGAACTCGCGCCCGTCCAGCGTGAACCGGGCGTTCGCGATGCGGTTGGCGACACGCCCCATGACCGCGCCAGCGGCGCTGTAGCCGCGCAGATAGGCGTCGAGCGAGTCGGCGCCCAGCACCACGCCGGCCAGACGGCCCTCGCGGTCCGGCACGCGCAGCCCGGTAATCGTCGCGCCGTGCTCCATGACGCCCGCGGTCATGCCGCGCGCGTTGCGCAGCGTGAAAAGCCGCACCGCCTGGCCCTCGGCCGTCCGGCCGAACAGCCGCTCCTCAACGCGCTGGAGCCCGTCGGCCTCGAGCCGGCACGCCGTCAAGACCAGCCCCGCACACACCCCCGCGATGCTTCGATACACGCATGCCCTCATTCCCGTGTCTCCCCGCCGCCTAGTTCGCCGGCTGCCCTGCGCCGCGCGCGACGCGGAAACCGAAGTCACTAGCATCCCATAGGATTGGCCGACAACACCGG
>JAKPUV010000949.1 GCA_029554925.1 Candidatus Hydrogenedentota bacterium
GTGCAGCCGTCTTCGTAGAGGGTGACCATGGTGGTGCCGCCGATGTGGTCGCCGAAATTGCAGCGGGTGGCGTCGGGCGGCAGGGCGCCCCAGGGGTAGGTGCGGTTCTCGCGGCCGCGCGCGGCGAACTCCCACTGGGCCTCCGTGGGCAGGGCCTTGCCCGCCCAGGCGGCGTAGGCCGCCGCCTCCTGCCAGGACACGCCGACGACGGGCTGCTCGTCGCCGCGGCAGTCAGGGTCGTTCCAGTAGCGCGGCGGCGGCGCGCCGGTCTGCTCCAGATAGCGGCGGTACTCGGCCACGGTGACGGGGTGGGGGTCCATCCAGAAGGGGGCCACGGAAACCTCGGCCTCGGGTGAAGCCTCGCGCAGGGCGTTGGACCCCATGAGGAAGCGGCCGCCGGGGAACCACACCATGCCCTCCGTGGAGGCGGCGGCGGCGCTGGCCGCACCGGGCACGGCCGCCGCCGGGGGGCGGTAGGACGCGGCGTAGGCCTCCTCCAGGGCGGCGCGGAACGCGCGGGCGTCGGTCCAGCGGCGTTCCCGGTCCTCCTCCAGCGCCTTTTCCAGGACGCGCGCCAGGGAGGGGGAGACATCGCGCCGCACCTGGTCGAGCGGGCGGGGCGGGTCGAGGGGCGTGCGCAGGGTGAGGAGCTCCTGAAGGACCAGCCCGACGGCGTAGAGGTCGGCGCGCGGATCGAGGGGCTGGAACTTCACCTGTTCCGGCGCGGCGTAGCCCATGGTGCCGACGAGCCGCTTCTTCTTCTTCGGGTCGTCGGCGCCCAGGGCGAGCTCCTCCTCCACGGCGCGGGCGAGGCCGAAGTCCAGCAGCTTGACCCGCTCGTTGGCGAGGAGGATGACGTTCTCGGGTTTGATGTCGCGGTGGATGACAAAGCGGTGGGCGTACTCCAGCCCGGCGAGCATCTGGGAAACGACGGAAACGGCGAAGCGGACCTCCACGAGGCGCTTTTCGTTCCGCTGGCGGCGCAGCAGCTCCCGGAGCGACTCCCCGGCGGCCAGCTCCATGCTGATGTAGAGGATGCCTTCGGGCGTCGTGTTCACATCGTGCACGGCGACGATGTTCTCGTGCCGGAGCTTCCGGGTGGTCTGGGCCTCCTGCAGGAACATGCGCCGGGCCTTCTCCGTGCGCAGGAGCCCGGGCAGGAGGCACTTGAGGGCGACGTCCTCCGCGAGCAGGGTGTCGTGGGCGGCGTAGACCGCCCCCATGCCGCCCCGGCCGATGAGGCTGCGGATGACATAGCGGCCCGCCAGGAGCGCCCCAGGCTGGAACACGGGGTCCTGGGCGGCCCCGTTGGGCGGCGGCGCCGGGGCCTGCGGCGCGCCCTCCCGCGGCGCGGGCACGGTGAGCGCCGCGCCGCAGCTGAAACAAACCCCGCGCCTCCCCTGTACTTTGGTTGGAACGAATATCTGGAGGCCGCAGGCCGGACAGGTGACACGAATCATGGTCAAGAGCGTATCGCGGGCGCGCACCGGGAAACAAGCCGCTTGATTCCCGCGCCGCCCGCCGATATAGTGGCGCGGGGCATTGCGCCCGCAACCCACGGAGGACACGGATGATCACGCAGGGAAAGGGCTTGGCGGCGGCCGCGCTGGCGGTCCTGGCGGCGGTTTTCGGGGCGGTTTCCGCGCAGGCCCAGGTGACGCTTCGGCTGCCCGCAACGGTGGACGCCAACGTCGGGGACCTCATCGAGGTCGGCGTGGACCTGGACCACGGGGACACGGCCCCGGCGACGGTGGTCTTCTTCGTCGCCTATGAAAAGGTCCGTCTGGCCCCCGCGGAGGCCTGTTTCGAGGTGATCCGCCGCGACGCCGACGGCGGGCCCGTCCGCGATGAGAACGGGGAGGTGGTTGTGACGGTTTCCAGCGCCCTGCCCGCGGCGGCGGTGCTGGCGGCGGGAAAGGCCGTGGAGGTGGAGCATCTGCCCGAACTGTCGGACGCGCCCGAGCTGGCCGCGACGGGGGTGGTGGTCACGGGGCTTAACGACACGCCGCTGCCCAAGGGGCGGCTGCTCACGCTGGGCTTCCGCGTGCTGGAGGCCAATTTCCTGAACGACACCATCGCCCTGCGCGCCCTCGACGCGGGGGATCCGCTGCCCCACGCGGGGCGCCTCCTGCAGTCCTCCGCCAGCGCGGCGGACGGCGCCGCCCTCCCCACCGACGCCGTCGGCGGGACGGTGGCGCTGGGCTGCGCGCGCGGCGCCGCGCCGGAGGGGCTCACGGCGACCACCGACCGCGAGGACGAGGTCAAGCTTGCCTGGACCGGCGCGGCGGGCATGGAGTACCGCGTGCTCCGGGCCGACCCGACCGCGCCGAACACCCTGACCGCCCTCGGCGAGGGGTGGACCGAGGCGACCCTGTTTCTGGACATCACCGCCCCCGCGCCGGAGGTGGTCCGGGGGCCCATCCTCTTCTGCAACGGACGGTTCGTCCCCGCCGCGCGGCTCTACCAAGTGAAGGCCCGGCCCGTGGGCGGCGGATGCGAGAGCGAACTTGCCCCCGCCGTGGAGGGCTACCGCGCCCCCCGCCGGTCGGCGGCCGAGGCCGCTAAACAGTTGCTGGGGCTCTTCGGGGTCCCGGTTGCGGCGGAGTGACGCTCCATGCGCCCCGTGCTGTTCCATGTCGGTGACATGTCCTTCCACTCCTACATCGTGATGATGTCGCTGGCCTTTCTGGTGGGCACGATTCTGACGGTGCGGGCGAACTTCCGCCGGGAGCGGCCCTTCCCCATCACCACCATGGCGGGGGTGTGGGCCTTCGCGGGCGGGCTGCTCGGGGCGAAAGTTTGGTTCTGGGCGCAGTATGGCGAGTGGGCCGACCTCAAGTGGGGATGGTTTCTGGTTGAGGGCGGGCTGGTCTTTTTCGGCGGGCTGGTCGGCGGCGTGGCGGCGGTGCTTCTCTACCTTCGGTGCGTCGGCGCGCCGGTGATCCCCGTGAGCGACCTGGCCCTGCCCTATGTTGCCCTGGCGCACGGCGTCGCGCGCGTGGGGTGCTTTCTCAACGGCTGCTGCCATGGCAGCCCCACCGGCGCGCCCTGGGGCGTTCCCTACCCGAAAAGCTCCTGGGGCGCCTACCACCGGCAACTGGTGGACGGGCTGATCACCCGTGAGGCGGGCGCGTCGCTCCCCATACATCCCGTGCAGCTGTACGAGACCCTGGGGCTGGTGGTGGTCTTCCTTGTGCTGCGCCTGGTCTACCGCCGCTCCCCGCGCGCGGGCACGGTCACGCTGGGTTATCTGGCGGGCTACGGCGGTCTCCGGTTTTGCACGGAGTTCTTCCGGGGGGAAAGCGTCCGTCACGCGCCGGGGTTCACCGTTTCCCAATATGTGGCGCTGGGGATGCTGGTGGCGGGGGTGGGCGGACTGGTGCGGCTCTGGGCCCGGGGCGGGGCCAAAATAGTGAAAACTGCGGAACCCCCGGCGGCGCCGGAGGCGGCGGAGGAGGGAGAAATCCCCGGGGCACCATGAGTGGAATACCAAAAAACACCCGCCATTTCCAAGGAAAATCCGCGATGACTGACCTGCGGAAACAAGCTAGGAAAAGTCTTGACATGGGCACGGAAGCCGGGTATAATGAACCCATACGCCGTATCCCAAGGGCTGTGTTGTCCGGTGTGCGTTGAACTGTTTCAACGCCGTGCCGGATTTGAAGTCGTTCCTGTGTGGCAGGAACGGGTCAGGTTTTTAGGCAGGACATGAGGCTTGGTGCAAACCAACCAGGCAGATGCAGGACTGTGTTGC
>JAKPUV010000992.1 GCA_029554925.1 Candidatus Hydrogenedentota bacterium
GTTCATTGCCCGCGCTGTCAAGCCGACCTCCGAGCCGGACCCCAACCCGGACTTCGACCTGGCCTATGACCAGCGGCGCAACGCGGCGGACAAACTGTGGAAGATCATCCAGCCGCGCTGGCCCGTGGACGCCACGGGGGAGTGGTACTGGAAGAACGACTCCAGCTCCGACGAGCTGGACGGGCACTACTTCGGGTTTGCGGTGTACTACGACCGCGTCTGCAAGACCGAGGAGGAGCGCGAACCCGTGCGCGCGGCGGTCCGGCGGATCACGGACCACATCCTGGAGCACGGGTACAATCTGGTGGACCACGACGGCACGCCGACGCGCTGGGGGCGCTTCTCGCCGGACGACCTGAACCGCAACCCCGCATGGTGCGACGAGCGGGGGCTGAACTCCCTCAGCATCCTCACCTACCTCTTGGTGGCGCACCACATGACGGGCGATGAGAAATACCGGCGGGCCTATCTGGCACTTGCGCTGGACCATGGCTATGCCATGAACGGCATGACCCAGCCCAAGGCCCTGCCCGGCCCCTTCGACGTGGGCCACCAGCCCGACGACAACATGGCGTTCATGAACTACTACCACCTGATCCGCTACGAGACCGACCCGAAACTGCTGAACATGTACCACCACGCCATCCACCGGCACTGGCAGCATGAGAAACTCGAACGGAATCCCTTCGCGAACTTCATATATGCCGCGTGCTGTCACGGCAAGATTCGCGCCGACCACTGGGGCGAGACCGACTTGTCGCTGCCCGCGCACGGGTTTGAGGACGCCGTGGACACCCTGCGCCGCTACCCGCTCGACTTGGTGGACTGGCCCATGTCGAACGCCCACCGGATCGACATGGTTCCCCTGCGCGGCGACGACGGCGGGCCGACGGGGTCCGGCGGCCGCCGCGACGGGCAGGTCTTTCCCATTGACGAGCGGCATGAGGTGTACTGGGACCTCAACCCCTGGGCGCTGACCTACGACGGAAAGGGCACCCGCCTGCGCGAGGGCTTCCCCTACCTGCTGGCGTACTACATGGGCCTGGCCCACGGGTTCATCGCCCCGGACACCCCCTAACCGGCGGAAGGCCCCGGTCTCCGCCGCCAGGAGAAGACATGAAACGAACCTGTCTCTGCGTGGCCGCCGTCCTCCTTTCCGCCGCCTGCTTCGCGCAGACGCCGGGCGCCCGCTTCTACGTCGCCCCGAACGGGGATGACAGCGCCTCGGGGGCGAATCCCATCGCCGACGCCGCCCCCCAGGACGGGCCTCTGGCGACGCTGGACGGCGCGCGCGCCGCCGTGCGTCGGCTCATCGAGACGAAGGGCCTCCCGGCGGGCGGCGTGGAGGTGCTCCTGCGCGGGGGTACTTATCCCGTCGAAACAGCCGTGCGCTTTGAAGCGGCGGACGCCGGCCGCGACGACGCTCCCGTGGTCTACCGGGCGGTTCCCGGCGAGGCGGTCATTCTGTCCGGCGACCGCACGGTGGGCGGATTCGCCCCCGTGTCCGATCCCGACGCGCTGGCGCGCCTGTCCCCGGACGCCGCGCCCCATGTGCTTCAGGCCGACCTGCGGGCGGCGGGGATCGCCGAGTTCGGAACGGCCAGCGACGGGACGCTTCAGGTGTACTTCCGCGGACAGGCCATGACCCTTTCCCGCTGGCCCGACGAGGGGTTTGTCAAAATCGCCGGGCTGGTAGAGAAGGACGGGCACAAGATCCACGGCATCCCCGGCAGCCTGACGGGCAAGTTTCATTATGAAGAGGACCGCCCGGCGGGATGGGTGGGGGAAAAGGACGCCTGGCTGCACGGGTACTGGTTCTGGGACTGGTCCGACCAGCGGCAGAAGATCGCGG
>JAKPUV010001013.1 GCA_029554925.1 Candidatus Hydrogenedentota bacterium
GGCTTCAGGGTCTTGTACTCGTCGCCGAAGTCGTCGAGCACCTGGATTTCCGACCCCTCAAAGGCGGGGTTGCCCGCGCGCGGGGCGCGGATGAAGACGCCGCTGTTGCCGTTCTCCGGCACGCGGAACTCCACGGACAGCTCGAAGTCGCCGTATTCCTCCACGGTGGACAGCCAGCCGCCGCCCTCGCCGCTGGTGATAAGCAGGCCCTTCTCGGCCTTCCAGGTCTTCTTCTCCCCGCCGACCTGCTCCCAGCCGGTGAGGTCACGGTTGTTGAAGAGCGGCGTCCAGCCGTCGGCCTGCGCCAGCAGACGGGCCAGATACGGCTCCACCGCCTCGGCCCACAGGGCATAGCCCTTCTCGTTCGGGTGCAGCAGGTCCGGCATGACCGACTTCGGCAGCGCGCCGTCCTGGTCCAGGAAGACCGCGTTGATGTCCAGATACTCCACCATCGGATCCGCGTCCAACTTCGAGAAGAGGGCCGAGGCGTCCTTCACCTTCTGCTGGAGCTCCGCCGACACGTCGGCGCGCGGGAAGATGGCCAGCAGGAGGATGCGCATCTCCGGCAGGCGCTGGCGCAGCAGGGTCACGATGGCCTCCACGCCCTGCGCGATCTCCTCCGCCGAGTTGTCCCGGTGGTTGTTCGTGCCGATCATCACCATCGCCACCTTCGGGGAGATGCCCTCGATGTTCCCGTTCTGCAGGCGCCACAGCACATGCTCCGTGCGGTCCCCGCCGATGCCCAGGTTCACGGCGTTCCGGTTCCCGTAATACTGCTCCCACACCCCTTTGCCGCCGCCCTCCCAGCCGTGTGTGATCGAGTCGCCGATGAACAGCATGTCCACGTTCCCCTGCTTCACACGGGCGTTCATGGACTCATGGCGGTCCATCCAGCCCTTGTCGTTCCGGGGAACCGGCACCACCGTCGCGGGCTGCGCCCACGCCGTCGAAACCGCCGCAAACACCGCCAGGCACACAAGCGCGGACACCGCCGCGCGGGACGAAACACGCCCCGGAAA
>JAKPUV010001093.1 GCA_029554925.1 Candidatus Hydrogenedentota bacterium
CCGTTTCTCTGGGTCTGGGCTCCCAAGTTTTCAGATGTGGGAAAATACTATGTTCTTGTTGCTATCTTAGATTCGCTTCCGGCCATTGGCAGGAACACCTCCCTCGGCTTTCTCCAAATGGATGCCCTGCGCAGTGGCTGGTGGCCCATTGTCGCGGTCTGGGGGCCGATCCTGCTCTGCTGGGCCTTCTATGCCTTTCGGGAACGCAAATCTCCCGGGGCCTCAGAGAAAGACGCATGAAACACCGCCGCACACAGGAGCCGCAGGAGGGCCCGAAACTGCCCGAGGGTTTTCTCATGGGCGGGACGGTGGGGGCGCACCAGACGGAGGGGGGGGATTTTCAGAGCGACTGGTGGCGGTGGGAGCAGCGTCCGAAGCGGATCGCGGACGGGTCCACCTCGGAGATCGCCGCGGACCATTGGAACCGGCACGGGGCGGATTTTTCCCTGGCGCGAAAGCTGGGGCTGAACGCCGCATTTGTCAGCCTGTCGTGGGCGCGGGTGTGTCCGGCGCCGGACACGGTGGACGCGGCGGCGCTGGCGCATTACGCCGAAGTGTTCGTCGGGATGCGTGACCTGGGCCTGACGCCCGTGGCGGCGCTGCACGAGGTGGCCGCGCCGCGCTGGTTCGCGGAGGGGGGCGGCTGGGCGGCCCCCCGTGCGGCGGCGCGGTTTGAAACCTATGCGCGGGCGGCGCTGGGGGCCCTGGCGCCCCTGTGCCGCGACTGGATCCCCGTGGTGGAGCCGGAGCACTGGATCACGCGGTCGCAGGCGGAGGGCGCGTGGCCGGGCCGCGCGCGGGGAAGCCGCGCGCCGGAGACGATCCGCCGGCATCTCGCGGCTGCCCACGGCGCGGCGGCGCGCATCCTGCGCGCCCTGCGGCCCGACGCGCGGGTGGGGGTGTCGGTGCGGGCCTTCGAGGTGGATCCGTGGGATCCGGACAGCCCGTGGGACTGGCAGGCCGCCGACCGCCTGCGCCACCGGCTGAACCACGCGTTCTTCGAGGCGGCCGCGCGGGAGGAGGGCGGAACGCCGGACTTCATCGCCTTTTCCTGGGGCGGCTCGGTGCGCGCCGGGTTCAGCCCGCTGGCGGCGCGGTTTTCCCACGCCAAAGTCGCGCGGGACGGCGCGGGGTTCTCGCTGTGCCTGGAGGACGCCCCGGCGGACGCGGACGGGTTTGAGCGGGCGCTGGTGGCCATGTCGTCGCACGGTGTGCCGGTGCTGGTGACGGGGCTCCCAGACGCCGGGGAGGACGACCGCGTCCGGTGCGCGCAGCTCCGGGACCATCTGGAGCGGATCCTGCGGCGCACGGCGGAGGAGCCGCCGCTGGCCGTCGAAGGCTTCTTTCCACAACCCCTGCTCGACGGGTTTGCCTGGGAGAAAGGGTTCGCCACGGGCGGGGGGCTTCTTCATGTGAACCGGGACACGATGGCCCGGACCCCGAACACCACGGCCTATTTCCTCGGCGACATCGCGGAGCACGGAGAGATTCGCCCCGGCACGGCGGCAAGGTATTGCGGCGGGGAAATGCGGGGCTAAGACCGGGGTGTTAGCAGATGAAGAACACGGGCTGGAAGCCCGTGCCACCTCCCCGATGGCCTCTTTGAGGTGGCATGGGCATCCTGCCCATGTTCTTGGTGTGTTCACAATGAGTCTCCCCAAAGGAAGGCGGGCAAATGGGTTCCCCCGCGATCGTATGGCTGCGCAATGACCTCCGGCTGGACGACCACCCGGCGCTGGCGGAAGCCTGCCGCGCGGGCGGCGCGGTGCTTCCAGTGTTCATCCATCCCGATGCGGAGACCTCCCCCTGCGCGCCGGGCGCGGCGTCCCGCTGGTGGCTGCATCATTCGCTGGAGCGCGTGGACGCGGCCCTGCGCGCGCGCGGGTCGCGGCTGGTGCTGCGGCGCGGGGAACCGGCCCGCGTGCTGGAGGAACTGGCGCGCGGGACGGGCGCGGGGTCCGTGGGATGGGAGCGGAAAGTGGAACCGTCCGCCCGGCGGGACGAAACGCGCGTCCGGCTGGCGCTGGAGGCGCTGGGCACCCGGTGCCACGCCTGCGCCCCGAATCTGCTGGCGGACCCCGAGACGACCCTGACCAAGTCCGGCGGTCCGTTCCAGGTGTTCACGCCGTTCTGGAAATCCGCGTCCGCGCAGGCCCCCTCCCCTCCCCTGCCCGCGCCCGCGCGCATCCCCGCGCCGGACACCTGGCCCGCCTCCCTCGCCGTTGGAGACCTGGGGCTCCTGCCGACACCCGACTGGGCGGCGGGGTTCCGGGAGGCGTGGTGGCCCGGCGAAGCGGGCGCGGCGCACGCACTGGCAGAGTTTGCCAATGGCGGGCTGTCCGGATATCCCACGGCCCGCGACCTGCCGGGTGTTGAGGGCACGTCGCGCCTGTCGCCGCACCTGCACTTCGGCGAGATCGGCGCGCGCCGGATGGTCCAGGAACTGGCGGCGCGCTCGGCCGCGCGCGGTGGGCTGGACGCGGCCGCCGAGGCCTGGATCCGCCAGCTCTACTGGCGCGATTTCGGCCACCACATGCTGTTCCACTTCCCGCGCACCGAGACCGCCCCCCTGCGGGAGGCCTTCGCGGCCTTCCCCTGGCGCGACGACCCGGACGCCGCCGAAGCCTGGCGGCGCGGCCGCACCGGGTACCCCGTCGTGGACGCGGGCATGCGCGAGCTGTGGGCCACCGGCTGGATGCACAACCGGGTCTGCATGATCGTGGCGTCGTTCCTTGTGAAGGACCTGCTGCTCCCGTGGCAGACGGGCGCGGCGTGGTTCCTCGACACGCTGGTGGACGCCGACACGGCGAACAACACCCTAGGCTGGCAGTGGACCGCGGGCTGCGGCCCCGATGCCGCCCCCTACTTCCGCGTGTTCAACCCGGTCCTCCAGGGGATGAAGTTCGACCCGGACGGCGCGTATGTCCGGCGGTGGGCCCCCGAACTGGCGGGACTGGACAACCGCTGGATCCACCGTCCCTGGGAGGCCCCGGAGGATGCCCTGCGCGCCGCCGGGGTGACCCTGGGCGGGAACTGGCCGCATCCCATCGTGGACCACGCCGCCGCGCGGGACCGCGCGCTGGCGGCCCACGCGCATCTCACGCGCCGCTGACCGCGTCCGGGGTTGACATTCTGCCTACGAAAACGGGATAGTATGCGAAAAACCGGACTGCGCGAGTGCGGCGCATTCTGACCGATTCCCCACCCAACAGGAGAACAGTCATGGCGAAAGTGGTCACGGCGGACGAGGCCGTTGCGCAGATCAAGGACGGGGCGAGCGTGCTGGTGGTGCCGATGCCGTCGGAGGAGGTGTATCCGGCGTTCAACCGCGTCTTCGAGGCGACCGGCTCCCCGCGCGACCTGACCTTCATCTGGGCGGCGGGCCTGGGCCCCTTCAGCCCCGAGCGGAAGGGGATGAACCACTTCGGCTATCCCGGCCTGATGAAGCGGGTGATCGGCGCGCACTTCGGCCTGAACCACGAGGTGGTGAAGCTGATCGCCATGAACCAGGTGGAGGCCTACAACATCCCGCAGGGGGTCATGTGCCAGCTCTACCGCGAGATGGCGGCGGGCCGCCCCGGCCTGCTCACCCGCGTGGGGCTGGGCACCTTCGTGGACCCGCGCCAGGACGGCGGACGGCTGAACGAGCGGACCCGCGGCTGCGAGGACATCGTGGAGCTGCTGGAGATTGACGGGCGGGAGATGCTGCTGTACAAGCCGCTCAAGGCGGACGTGGGCGTGATCCGGGGCACGGCGGCGGACCCCTCCGGCAACATCACGCTGGAGGACGAGGCGATCTGCATGGAGAACCTGGAGGGGGCCATGGCGGTCAAGCAGCAGGGCGGCATCGTCATCGCGCAGGTGGAGCGGCTGCTGGACGGCCCGGCCCACCCGCACGACGTGCGCATCCCCGGCATCTTTGTGGACTACGTGGTCGTGGCGCAGTCGCGCCAGGCCCACCCGCACACCCTGTTTGTGGAGCACGACCCCAGCTACACCGGGACGGTGCGCGTGGACCTCGCGAAGGAGATCGCGCCCATGCCCATGACCTGGGAAAAGGTGCTCTGCCGCCGCGCGGCCTCCGAACTGCGGCCCGGCCACAAGGTCAACCTCGGCGTGGGCATCCCCATGGGCGTGGCGCAGGTGGCCTACGAGGAGGGGCTGCTGGACGCCCTCGTGCTGAACACCGAGGTGGGCGTCATCGGCGGGCTGCCGCAGGGCGGCAAAAACTTCGGCCCGGCAAAGAACCCGTCGGCCTTCATGTCGCAGGCCGCCATGTTCGACTTCTACGACGGCGGCGGGCTCAACGTGACCTGCGTGGGCATGGCCCAGGTGGACCGCGAGGGCAACGTGAACGTGAGCAAGATCGGCCCGAAGATCATCGGGACCGGCGGCTTTGTCAACATCACCCAGGCGACGAAAGAGGTCATCTTCTGCGGCGAGTTCACCGCCGTCGGCGCCGATGTGCAGGTGGCGGACGGCGGCCTGCGTATCGCGCAGGACGGCAAGGTGGCAAAGTTTGTGGAAAAGGTCGAGCAGATCACCTTCAGCGGCCGTTACGCCCGCGAGGGCGGGCACAACGTGCTCTACGTCACCGAGCGCTGCGTGTTCAAGCTGGTCCCCGAGGGCCTGCTACTGGTGGAAATCGCCCCCGGCGTGGACCTGGAGCGAGACATCCTCGGCCGCATGGGCTTCCGGCCCCTTGTGTCTCCCGACCTCAAGGCCATGGACACAGCCCTCTTCGCCGACCACCCGATGGGGCTGGCCGCCCGGTTCGTCAAGGGGTGATGCTTCCCCCCTGCATCCGCTGAGCCAGACGACCGGACCGCCGGTGTCGCCGTTTCGGAATCAGTCGAACTTGGGCCGGATTTCGCCCACGGCCCATTTGGCGGCGGGGTCGGTGCCGGTTTGGACCACGCGCAGGTACCGGCCTTCGGCGGGGGGGAAGGAAATCTCCGTCACGGGGTCGGCGCCTGCTACGGCGGCGACGGGGGTTCCCGGCTGTCCCGGGTCGGTGAACACGTAGACCTCGCAGGCGCGCGGGTAGCCCCCTGAACCCTCCGGCGCGTGCAGGGTGACGCCGCAGAGCCGCGCGGGGCGGGTGAGGTCGAGTTCGATCCACGGGCCGGGGGCCTGCGGGCCGTCAGTCTGCCAGAAGGTCGCGGGGGTGCCGTCGAGGACGCGGCGCGCCTCCATGACATTTTCGGACACGGTGGCGGTGATGAACTTGGCGCGGAGGCGCGTTTCGGCGGCGCGGGCCTCGGCGGCGGTTTCAGGGTCGTCTTTGAGGGGGGCGACCAGGTCGAGGGCCTCCAGCAGGCCGCATCCGCCGACGGCGGCGAGGACCGCACGGCGCTGCTCGGGCGTGGCGGCCAGCGCCAGCACCTCGCGGTGCAGGGCAAGGGTCTCCTCCGGCGGCAGGCCGCCGCTCTCGCGGGCCAGGCGCACCAGGGCGTCGTAGGCGGCGGCCTTCACGTCGGCGCGGCGCTCCTTGACGGCGAGGCGGCGGAGCATGTCCAGCGATTCGGGGGCGTGCCACCCGCCCAGCGCGGCCACGGCCTCCAGCCGGAGGTCCCTGCGTCCCCGGCGGGCCGTCTTGCAGACGAGCGCCAGGGTTCCGGGGCACCGGGTGCCGCCTAGGACCCGCAGAAGCGCGGCGCGGTGCTCGGGCTTGCGCTGTTTGGCGTAGGCGGCGGTCAGGTGCGCGGCGAGGTCTTCGGACGGCCCCCAGCGGCGGACGGCGTCCACGAGGGCGCGTTCGGCGTCGGGCCGCGTGTCAACGGGGGCGGACACCAGCAGGGCGAGAAGTTGTGGCATGGCCTCGGACCCCGCCAGCCCGCCCAGGGCGCGCAGGGCCGCCGCGCGCAGGGCCGCCGCGCGCAGCCCCGCATGCTCCGAGGCCGCGTGGACGAGCAGGACGTCCGCGCAGTTCGCCGCCCGGCGCGACACGGCGCAGGGGGCCAGCAGGGCGGCCGTCTCCGGCGGCGACTCCAGCAGGAGGTTCCGCAGCATCCCATTGGCCTCAGGATCGCGGATCGCGGCGAGGGCCGCCAGCGCCGCCTCCCGCTCCGCGCCGTCTTTCTGAAGGAAGGGGGCGAGTTCGGTGACCGTGTATGCGGTGCCGAGTTTTCCCAGTGCGGCCAGCGCGGCGAGCCGCACCTCCGCGTCCGCGTGCGCCGTCAGCGGCGTCAGCGCGGGAAGGGCGGCGGGGTCCCCCCGGTCGCCCAGGGCCGCCACCAGCCGGGGAAGGATCAGCGGATTTGCGCTCTCCAGCGCAGCCACGCCCGCCTCGGTGACGGGCGCGCCCGGTTCGGAATGCAGCAGGCCCAGCGCGGCGGGCCGCAGGAGGAAGTCCTCCCCCGACAGCACGGCGCGCAGGCGCGCCAGGGCGGCGGCGTTGCCCAGCCGGACCAGCCCCCGGAACGCGGCGTCCCGCACGGCGGGCGGCTCGCCGGGGGCAAGGAGGCCCGTGAACACCTGGTCCGCCAGCGCGGTGTTTCCCGACGCGGCGGCACGGTCGGCGCAGGCGGCCAGCGCGGCGACCACCACGGGCCGCAGGCGGGCGGAGGCCTTGGCGCGTGTTTTTTCCAGCGCGGCGACGGCCTCGGGGCCGCCGAGTTTCCCCAGTCCGTTCGCGGCGGCCATCGCCACGGCAACATCCCGGTCGGCGAGGTGGCCGGCGAGTACGGACGCGTGGGCGGGGGCACCCCGGTTGGCCAGGCTGTCCAGCAGGCCCGCCAGTGCCGCCCCTTTGGCCTTTTCCGCGGCGGCCAGCAGCACGGCGTCCACCCTGGCCCCCGGCACCCGCTCCAGCGCGTACCGGGCCAGCGGGGAAAGCTTCTCGTCCGTCAGCCACGGGGCCAGCGTGTCCGCCTCGTTCTCCGTGCAGACCATCCATAGCTGCCCGCAGAGGAACGCGCGCGCGGCGTCGTCCGCCCCCTCCAGTGCGGCGGCCAGCCGCGCGGCCGCCTCGGCGCGGCGCGCGGGGTCGCGGCCCGCGGCAGCCACCAGGGCGGCGATCTGCTCGCAGGCGGTGAAGTCCCCGCCGGGCTCCCAGGCCTGGAGCGCCGCCAGCGCGGCGGTGAGGGCGTCGTCCTGCGCGGCGGCGAACGGCGCGGCCGCCGCCAGCAACAGGGCAAGGAACAGACGGTGTGGAAGCGTGCGCGGGGTCATGTGAGCTGCCACGGCGCGCGCATGGGCCGCTCCAGGAGACGGTCCGCCTCGGGGTCGTCCGCGAACGTTTCGCGCTCCGGGTCCCACCGCAGGGGGCGGCGCAGGAGCGAGGCGATGTTCGCCAGGTGGCAAACCGTCGCCGAGCGGTGGCCCACCTCCACGGGGCAGATGGGCTCCCGGCGCGAGCGCACGCACTCCAGGAAATTCCGCCGGTGGTCCGCGCTGGCGTACAGGCGCGTCTCCTCCGGGCCGATGGTCTCGTACTTCAGCGTCTCCGGCTCCGTCTCCAGGAACTGCCCCCGGTTCACGCGGATGCGGCCCGATTCGCCGACAAACTCCACCCCCGCGCCGGCCGCCGCGCCGCCGTGGAACATGCGGACGCCGTCGGCGTAGACATGCGTGAGCCGGGTGGTTTCCGGCGTGTCGGGCGACGGCGGGATGACCTCCACGGGGCCGCTTCCGTCCCTGCCCAGCCCCCACTGCGCGATGTCATAGTGGTGCGCGCCCCAGTCCGTCATGGCGCCCCCGGCATACTCGCGGTAATAGCGCCACTCCGGCCAGCCGCGGAACGCCTGCGGCGGCGCGAGGACGGACGAGTAGGGCCGCCACGGGCGCGGGCCGAGCCACAGGTCCCAGTCCAGCCCCTCGGGCGACGGCTCGCCGGGCAGGTTGTCCTCCTGCGGCGGGCCGCCCACGTTGACATAGACCTCGCGCAGCTTCCCGATGCGGCCGTTCCGCGCCAGCTCGCAGGCCGTGCGGAACGCCGTGTCCGAGCGCTGCTGGCTGCCCGTCTGGAGGATGCGGCCGTACCGGCGCACCGCCGCCCGCAGCGCCTTCCCCTCGTTGATGGTCAGGGACAGCGGCTTCTCCAGGTACACGTCCTTGCCGTTCTTCAGCGCCTCGATGGCGATGAGGACATGCCAGTGGTCCGGCACGGCGATGAGCACCGCGTCAATGTCCGGCCGCGCGCACAGGGCGCGGAAGTCGCCGTAGACATCGCACGCGCTGTACGCGTCCCCGCCGTTGGACCGCGTGTAATGGGCGTTCACCCGCGCCGCGTGGTACTCCAGCCGCTTCCGCTCCACGTCGCACACCGCCAGCACCTGGCACTCCGCGTCGCCGAGAAAGGGGCCGATGTGGTTTTCCATCATGCGGCCCATGCCGATGAGGCCCATCGTGATCCGGTTGCCGGCGGACACCCCGCCGTCCAGCCCGAGCGCGCGCCCCGGCGTGATCATCGGAAACACCGCCGCCCCGGCGACAGCCGCCGTCCGCCGCAGGAAATCCCTGCGGCTGGGAGGGACCTGTTTTTTCGGTGTGTCCATGGTAAAGAGGTTCCGGCGGGGCGGTCGAACGCCGCCCCGGACGCGCCAAAG
>JAKPUV010001094.1 GCA_029554925.1 Candidatus Hydrogenedentota bacterium
TCGTGTCCCATGTCCCTGTTCTCCTCCGGACGCACCCGTCCGTCTCCTGCGTTCCCCGGACCGCGCCCCGCAGTCCATCCCCTGAAACGGTCAAACCGCTTCAATAAGGGAACGCCTCCGTGTCCAAAACTGTATTAACGCACCCTACGCACCCCGAACGACCTCGCCCACTAGGATACCACTTCCCCGGTGGGATTTCCAGCGTTTTCCGTCCTCGGCGGCGCGCCCAGGGCCTCCAGAAACACCGTTTCCAGCCGCCGAGCCACGGTTTCCGGATGGTGTTCGGTGAGGATGGTGGCGCGGGCCAGCCCGCGCCCGCCTCACGGCGCCGTTGTCTGTCCTCCGTCGAATTGATCCAGAAAACTCTCAGCGGCGGCCCTGTCCAAACCCTGCTTCATCAGCATGTTGAGGGTTGATTCGCGCATTTTCGCCTTGGCTTCCTCGGATGGCCCCGGAAGGGTTTCCCGGGAAGGATAGAGGAAGGGGTTGATGTTATGCTTAATGTATTCTTCACACCCCTTCTTTTCCTCTTCCGCGCAGCCGGGAAGCGCCATCCGCGACTGCACCGCCCGCAACGCCTCCTGGAACTCCAACACGGACTGCAGCGACAGCGGCGTGCTCTCGGACGGGTTTATGTTGGCCTCCCTGTCCAGAAACGTCCCAAACCACACGCGGGCTTCGATCATGCGCCAATCAAGGGCATCGGCGGCGTGTTTCTCAAACAGCTCGCGGAAAGCGTCCTGGACCTCCCGGCGCGTCGGTTTGAAGTTGTCGCTGCGCCGCTCCGCCAGGGTCCGCGCGATGATGGCGCGGATGCTGATCGGATCGGGGTCCTCCGGGTGCTTCTCCAGCCACTCCCTGGCCTGCCGCACGGACTCATCCTCACGGCTGATGTAGCAGAGCACCTCCACCTTCCTCAGCGCCGCCCAGCGCCTCAATGCGGCCGGGGCCTCCGGGTCCTCGGCAAGCTCGGTGCACACGCGCATCACCTCGCTCTCCACCCGGTCGCCTTGCAGGGGGCCGTTGGCTATCTTAAACAGGTCGTCGTGGTGGAACGACGTGGCCTCATAGGGCAGTTCGGGCGTCGGGTTGAAATCGCCGATGGTGATCGCCCACGCCCCGCCGGCGAGCGCCACGCCCGCAGCCATCATCATTATCCATGCGTGCTTGTTCATTTGCCCGTTCCTCCGCATCTCAGCGCGCGTTGATCTCGTTAATCAGTTTCTGAATTTGATACCCCGCCCCGTCCTCAAACTCGTACTCCGACGAGGGCTTCGCTACGGGTTGTTTGTTCGGATACTGGTCCGCCATGGTCTGGAGAATGGGCAGGCTGATTTCGGCATCCATCAGGCCCAAGGCCGACACCGCCACCGACCGCAGATGCACCAGGGTATCCTTGGTGCCCGCGCCCAGGACTTGACCCGCGAACGGCGCGCCCCAAAAAGCGGCCTGGCTGGCCTGCACAAGCAGCGCCGCAGCCTCAGCTGAATTGGCCTGGCCCAGCATCCGCAGTGTTTCGTGCAGTGCATAGCCGTGATCGAGGGCCACCTTTTCCCTGCGCGGGCTCGTCAGGGCCTTCTGGTAGATGGGCACCCACTGCGGGTCACGCTGCATGCCCGTTCTGGCCGTGAACAGGCAACACCGGTAAGCGGGCCAATCGGCGGTGTCAACGGCCTGCGCTGCCTTGGCGACGACATAATCAACGTCCGCCGCAGACCACGAAAGCTGGTCCGACGGAGTGGGACGCTGATCCATCAGGTACGAAATGTCCAAGGAGACCGAGCGCGCCGCCGTGCAGTACAACTCAGCAAGACGCACATCCGCAACCGCAGTAACATCCGGTCGGCACGGGCCCGGCAGGCACGGGTCTCCGCGCGGTGCCGTGTCCTTGGCTGTGCACCCAGCAATCACTGTAACGGCCAATACTACCACTGCGGTCGGCAACATGGCAATTGCTCTTCCTAATCTTTCCATCTATCTAATCCTTCCTTGTAGCGTTTCGCCTGTGAGTTGCCTGAGGGATACACTCCACTGACATCCATGGCTTCGGGGGCATATGGGCCGCCCCTTGGGCCGATACTCCGCATAATGTTCGAATCGGAGTCGGGATCAACATCCCAGTGATCCAAGTCGACGCAATGTCCCACTTCATGAAGCAGAGAGCGATCAGGGTTCGGCGCGCGCTTTGAAATGGCCATGAAGTCAAGCGCGAGCCACGTCATGCCAAACACTTCAGCATACTGCGGATCGCCGGCATCAATGGAGTCGCATGCGAGAATGTCGTAGCCTGCGGCTACCAGATATAGAAGTGTAAAATAGTGATAAATACTCCGGACTTCTTTAGGTGCATCGGGATCGGTTAACGCAGAATAGGCCTTGTACTCCACCGGTACATGCTCGTCCTTTATTTCGTTCCTGCGTTGCTTGAGATTCATGGTCGTCTCTCGCTCATCGTAGTTCGGCTTGTCTTCCCGAAGTTTGAGAGAGCCCCGATGAAGCATGCCCGGAAGGTCTTGCTCCAAGGCTTCGGGGTTCTTTACAGGGGAAAGCGTAAAGAGCGTGGGAGGTTGCACTTCCCCTTGAAACGTCGTGCTCGCGAAATTGTCAGCGCCATTGTACTCGCCCTTGGATGCGCCGCTGCGGGAAACTGTCAGCGTGAACGGCTTGTTCTCAGTGATGGTCTCTTTCTTGGCTTCAAAATAGAACCTCCTCCCCATTGGGTCGTCCGCGTCTTGGTACACTGCTTGAAGGTAACCCGTGAACCCGGAGAGCATATACTTCACATTGCGGTTGCTAATCGTCGTAAGACAGAGCTTGTCGCTGTCGCAGGAGGACGTGCATTTCCCGTTTGGCTCCACGGCGGTGGTGCTGTAGTCCTTGTCATCCCCGCCCTTGACTGTCAATGAGGCAATCTGTCCGGGGTAGAGCAAGAAAGGCCACGGGCCGTCCGACTCAATGGGGGTGATTCCAGCGCCCCAAGTGGGTCGGCCCAGTCCCTCCCAAAGGGACCTCGAGACGCAGCCCGCGCTCTCGCCGTAATCCGTTTTCGAGGGACACCCCGTCCCCAGCACCGCCACCAGCACGCACACAATCAGCAGGAGCAACTTCTTCGCCATAGTAGACATCCTCCCGGGCAGAGCTGGCTACCCTCCATCCTTACTACTATGATCGGTTCAAATTGCGACGGTGCGGGGGCGGCACCCGCGCCGTTCCCCGCCCCTCTTTGTTCTTAATCTAGCCGGTTCCCTGCGAAATGTCAAGCCCTTTTTTGGCCCAGACATTCCCCATTTTCTGCGTCGCACCGTCGCCCCCCAACCCAAAAGCGCCTCAAGATAAGCCCTTATGGTGCCGAGCGGTCATTTCCTGCGGCAAGTCCTGCCTCCGTCCTCGGCGGCGCGCCCAGGGCCTCCAGAAACACCGTTTCCAGCCGCCGGGCGACCGTCTCCGGGTGGTGTTCGGTGAGGATGGTGGCGCGGGCGGCGCGGCCCAGGTCTCGGCGGAGCCGGGGCTGGTCCATGAGCCGGACGAGGGCGGCCGCGAGGGCGCCCGCGTCGTTGTCGGGCACCACGAGGCCGTTTTCGCCGTCTTTCAGGGGCCAGGCGGCGCCGGCGCAGGCGGCCACGGGGCGGCCCGCGGCCATGGCGTTGAGCAGTTTGATGGGGTAGCCGGACCAGGACACGCGGGGCACGGCGACGACGACATCCTGCGAGAGGACGGCGCGCAGGGCGTTCATGTCGGCGCAGGGCACATGCTCGACGTTGAAGAAGGGGGGCGGCGCGGCGGTGGCCATGACCAGCCGGGCGCCGGGCCGGGACTGGCGGATGACGGCCATGGCGTCGAGCAGCAGGCCGATGTTCTGGTAGGCGTCGAGGTTGCCCGTGTACACGACGGGGGGCATGGGGACTTCGGCGGGCGCGGTCTCGGGGAAGGCGTCGGCGTCCACGGGCGGCGGGATGATCTCCACGCGGTCCTGTCGGCATCCGCGCAGGACGAGATAGCCCGCGAGGCGGCGGTGGGGCGCGATGATCCGGTCGGCGCGGCGGGGGAAGGTGCTGTCGAACCAGCGGCCCGCGCGGCGGGCGGCCCGCTCCGCGCCGGGGCTGTCGAAATAGAAGGGCAGCTCGTCGGCGAGGGCGTTGTGGGCCATGTAGACCACGGGCCGCGTCCGCGCCGCCAGCGCCACCAGCAGGGCCTCGTAGTTGTGCGCGCAGACGATGTCGGCGCCCTCGTGGCGGAGGGTGCGGCGCAGGGCCGCGAGGAGGGCGGCGTCGTGCAGGGGCTTGGTCCGGTCGGGGCCGGAGGCGGTGATGTCGCGGGCGAGGGGCCAGCGCTTCGCGCGGCGCAGGGCCACGTCGGCGGGCGGGGTGTCGCCCGCGCCGTGGTCGTAGACCACGAGGCGGACCGAATGGCCGATGCGCAGGAGAGCGGACGCGGTGTCGTGCAGGAAGACCTGCGACCCCTGGGGGAAGGGGTAGGGGCACGCGCCGACCATGACTATCCTGAGTTTTCTCATTCCAGGTATCCCAAAGACCGCAGGCGCTCCTCGAGGAGCGCCTCCTCTTCCGGCGAGTAGGGGCGCGCGTTGCCGTCCCCGCCGTCCGCGGGGGGCGTGTCCGCCGTCCGGGGGCCTGGGGCAAAGAGCGGACGCCCCTCCATGTCCGGACCCGTCACCCCGAGCGCGGAGAGCACCGTGGGGGCGATGTCCAGCAGGGAGGGCCGCTCCGGCCCGCCTGCCACAACAGGCCGGTTCACCGCCAGCACGCCGGGGTTCCGGTGGACGCCGTTCATGCCGCGTTCCTTGCCGCCGGGGTATTCTGCCTCGGTTAACGTCCGGACCGCGCCGCCACTGCGCGCCCGGACACACACCGGAGCATACCCCCTTTCCGCCTTCAGAGACAACACCACGTCGGGGGCGCGGTCCACATGCGCGCCGTTGTAGAGGCGGGCGCGGGGCACGGCGTCCGCAATCACGTCCCATTCCCGCAGGCGCGCGCACAGTTCGGCCACGAAGGTGTCGTAGTCCTCGGGCGCGACGGTGCCCTGGGGGTCGCGCCCCCGGAGGTTCACCCGCACGGAGGGGAAGTAGCCCAGCTCCTCGGAGTAGGCGCGGGTGTTTGCCCAGTCCAGGCCGCCGAAGCGCGACCGGCTTTCGGCGCCCCCGGCCACGCCGCGCAGCCGGCGGAACAGCGCGCCGCGCGCGCGTTCGGGCACCACCGACAGCCCCAGCCGCTTGAGCAGGCTGTCCCGCCCGCCGCCGGGCAGGTAGCGCAGCAGGCCCATCTCGGCGAGACGGTTGTTCAGGTGGACCACCGTGGTGCCCGCGCCGGTGAAGCCGTGGTCCGAGACCACCATCACCAGCGTGTCCGGCCCGGCGGCGTCCACGAGGCGGCCCACGGCCGCGTCCAGCCGGGCGTACACATCGCGGATCGCGTCGGAGAAGGGGTTCGGCCCGGGATACCGCGGCGACTGCGGGTCGTGGAACATCCAGAAGTGGTGCGAGACCGTGTCGCTCTCGCCGAAGACGGCCATGAAGAAATCCCACGGCTCGGTCCGCGCCCAGTTGAGGAGGATGCGCTCCTTCGCCTCGATCCCCCGCAGGAGCCGCCGCAGGGCCTCGGCGTGCCAGCCCGGCCCGATATGGCCCTCCTGGAAGTCGGCGAAACGCCACCCGGCGGCCTCGGCGGCCCGCGCGCGGGGATACACAAACGAGGCGTCCACGGACGTGGCGACGGGGGAGTCGAAGCCGGAGAGCATGAGGCCGTTCACCGGCTCCGGCGGCCAGGTGGCGGGGACCCCCGCCACCACCACGCGCCGCCCCGCGCGCGAGAGGACGTCCCACACCGCGGGCGCGCGGCGGAACGAGCCGTTCACAAAGCGCACGGCGTAGCGGCCGGGGACCATTTCCGTGAAGTCGAAGACGCCGTGGCGGCCGGGGTTCACGCCGGTGACGCAGGTGGTCCACGCGGGGAAGGTGGCCGGCGGCGTGACGCTCTTCAGCGGCAGCAGCGCCCCGGCGGCCGCCAGCGCGCGCAGGTTCGGCAGCACGCCGTCGTCCATCCACCGGCGGCACAGCGCCGGGTCGGCCCCGTCGAGGCCCAGCAGGAGCACGCGGTTCATGGCGTCATTGTAGCAACATGGGACGGACGGGGGGAACGGGGGCGCGAAAAAAGGCGGCGCGGACCCGAAAGTCCGCGCCGCCGGATCAGCGCCGCAGGGGCGGATCAGAGGCAGTCGCTCGTGACGGTCACCCCGGCCGCCTGCAGCGCCGGAATCTGCGTGCCGCACGCGTCGGTGGAAAGCGGGTTGCCCGAGAGGTACAGGGCGGCGGGGGCCGTCAGTCCGGCCAACGCCGACACATCCGTGATCTGGTTGTCGTTGAACATCATCTCCTTCATGTTCACCAGCGCGGCAAGGGGCGTCAGGTCCGATATCTGGTTCGCGCGGATGTTCAGGGTGTCCATGGCCGTCATTCCGGCCAGCGGGGACAGGTCTGTGATCTGGTTCTGGTAAATGACCAGGAACGAAATGGCCGTCAGTCCGTCCAGCGGCGCGAGGCTCGTGATCTGGTTGTTGCCCAGGCGCGCCCAGGACAGGTTTGCCGCGTGCTCCAGGCCCGTCAGGTCGGCGATGGTCAGGTCGTCGGCGCTGAGGGTTGTGAGGGCCAGCAGGTGTGCCCCGGTCAGCGGGGTGTCTGCGGCCAGCCCCAGCGCCGTGCGGACGGCCGCGGCGAGATTCGCGTCGGGCATGGTCACCAGCGCCGGGCCGAGGCTCACCACGATGTCCACCGGCGCATTCGCCGCCAACACCGAGCCTGGGGCCGGGTTCTGGCTGATCACCCGTCCCGCGGGCACGGTCTCGCTGGCGGACTCCGTCACCGCCCCAACCATGAGCCCCGCATCGCCGATGGCGGTCATCGCGGTGGACCGGGCGAGGCCGGCCACGTCGGGAACCGTCGCGGTTGCAATACAGGCGTCGTGGGTCACGGTCACCCCGCGCGCCTCCAGCGCGGGAATCTGCGTGTCGCACACGTCGGGGAAAAGCGGGTTGGCCGTCAACATAAGGCTCGGCGGACTGGCCGCCTCGGTGAAGACGGTTCCCGCCACCAGCGGGGCCACCGTGGTGAGCTGGTTCCAGTCGAGGGACAGGAAGGAGAGCTTCGCAAGCGCGGCCAGCGGCGCCGCATCGGCAATCTTGTTGTCCTGTAGCAGCAGGTTGACCAGGCCCGTCAGTCCGGACAGCGGCGCCACGTCCACAATCTGGTTGGTGTACAGGCCCAGAACGATGAGGCCAGTCAGTCCGGACAGCGGCGTCACGTCCACAATCTGGTTCGCGACGAGATCCAGCACCAGGAGCGTGGACAGTCCGGACAGCGGCGTCACATCCGTGACCTGGTTAAGCGGGAGATACAGCTCCACCAGGCTCGTCAGTCCGGCCAGGGGCGCGAGGTCCGTGACCTGGTTGTTGTACAGGCCCAGATTGATCAGGTTTGTGAGTCCGGCCAGGGGCGTCAGGTCCGTGACCGCGTCGTTGGCAAGATACAGGTACGTCAGGTTCAGCGCGTGCTCCAGACCCGTCAGGTCGGCGATTCCCTTGTTGTTGCCGTCGAGACTGGTGAGGGCCAGCAGATGCACCCCGGTCAGCGGGGTGTCCGCGGCCAGGCCCAGCTGTTCTCGGATGGCCGCGGCGAGTGCGGCGTCGGGAACGTTCACGGGCGCGGAACCCAGGCTCACCACGAAGTCTACCGCGGACCCCGCCGCCACTTCCGCCCCCGCCGCCGGGTTCTGGCTGACCACCTGGCCCGCCGGAACCGTGTCGCTGTTGGCCTGCGTCACCGTGCCGACAGCCAAGCCCGCGCCGATAAGCGCCGATTCCGCCGTCGCCGGAAGCATCCATGTCACATCGGGGACGAAGACCGACGGCCCCTTCGAGACCACGAGGTCAACCGCCGACCCCGGAACCACCAGCGCGCCCGCCGACGGGTTCTGGCTGACCACCTGGCCCGCGGGAACCGTGCCGCTGAAGGACTCGGCCACCGCGCCCAGAACCAGGCCTGCGCCCACAAGGGCGCTTTCCGCCCCGGCCTGGGTCAGATCCGCCAGGTCGGGAACGGCCACCGGAGCGATGCAGGCGTCGTGGGACACGGTCACGCCGCGCGCTTCCAGGGCGGGAATCTGCGTGTCGCACACTTCTGTGAAGAGCGGGTTGTTCGAGAGGTACAGGGTGGCGGGGCCCGTCAGTCCGGCCAGCGGTGACAGGTCC